>JBFOLS010000136.1:0-13383 GCA_040830225.1 Leisingera sp. | reverse complement strand
CGCGCAGCTCGCACCCGGCTTCAGCAGCGAGATGCCAAGCTCATGGGCTGCCACATTGGCTTCCCAGATACGCAGGGATTCAGCGTCTACTTCCTTCACGAACATGGTCCGTTCCAGCGCGGTGTAATAACCTGAGATCATGGGGAAAGTATTCAGCGACAGGATATCGCCGCGCTCCAGGCGGCGGCCGGTGACCGGGTTGTGGGCGCCGTCGGTGTTGATGCCGGACTGGAACCAGACCCAGGTGTCGCGGTATTCCGCATCCGGAAAACGCTTGGCAATCTCCAGCTCCATCGCATCGCGACCCGCCATCGCCACATCAATCTCGCGCGCGCCTTCCTTGACCGCATCGCGGATGGCAAAGCCGCCCACGTCCGCCACAGCCGCACCAGCCCGGATCATGTCCAGTTCGGCGGCCGACTTGCCCATACGCTGAATCATGGTCGGCTGGTACAGGTCCACCGTTTTCGACGGCGACAGGAAGCTTTCCAGCTTGGCCTTCTGCAGCAGGGTCAGGTGATCGCTTTCGTAGCCGACCACCGCGCCTTCGCCGGAAACCGACTTGATCGCACGCCAGAAGTTGTCGCGCTGCCAGTCGGTGTAGGTGATGTTGTCGCAGAACGACCGGCGCCAGGGCTGGCCCGCGTCGATACCGGCCGAGATGGTAACGGCTTCGGTGGCGGTCACCACCATGCCGTAGGGCCGGCCAAAGGCACAGTAAGTAAAGCCCGAATAGTAGGAAATGTTGTGCATCGAGGTGAAGACGGCGGCGCTCACCCCGGTTTCGGCCATGATCTTGCGCAGGCCCGCGATCCGCGCCTCATATTCCGAGACAGCAAATTGCAGCGGCGCTTTTTCACCATTGTGAAAACGATACATTTCAGGACGTGCAGTCATATTAGACCCTTCCTTCTTACAAGAAAGGTCCCGGCGTTCAGGACATTTTTGGATTGTGAGGGCGGCATGTGTTTCATGCGGCGACGCCATCGCCTGGCCCATGGGCGGAAGATGGGGGTAAACCGGGATTCTGGCAAGCATTAATTTACGCCGCTGCCAAGACAGCTTTGACGGGGCAGCAACTGCCTCCGCGCACGCGCACAAGCGCCCTCCCGCAGGGAGGAGCAGGCACCGCCCGGCCTGCCGGCCGGGCGAAGACGCTTCAGTTCACAATCAGCGCAACCAGGTCGCTTTCCGGGTCCGCCAGCGGGTCGATCACATTGAAATGGTGCTTGCCAAAGGCGATCACATGATCCGCTTCCCAAGCTTCGACCAGCCAGATTGCCTGGTCCAGAAACGCCGGGCGCTCCTCGCCGCCGACCCATACGGTTACCTCTGCCGGATAGCGGTCCTGCATCTCCACCGGGCTTTCGGCAATGGCGGCGGCAGAATCCATCTGAAACTTCTGGTTCATCGAGGTCCGCAGCAAGGGCCGCAGATCCGCCAGCGGAGAAATCGGGATCACCGCCTGAATCCGCTTGCCCACCGCGGCCGGCAGCAAGCCCTTGTCCAGCATCCGCGCCACCAGATGGCCGCCTGCCGAGTGTCCCGCCAGGGCAATCGGCCCTGCCACCTCTTTCGAAATCCGAATGACCGCCGCCGTGATCTGCCGGGTGATGTCGGCAATCCGCACCTCAGGGCACAAGTCATAAGAAGGCATCGCCACGGCCCAGCCGTGGGCAATCGCGCCGCGGGCCAGATGCGACCAGGAGCTTTTGTCAAAGGCCAGCCAGTAACCGCCATGGACAAAGACAAAAACACCCTTGGGCGTTCCCTCCGGCAGGAACAGGTCGAATTTATGCCGTTCCCCCTCGCCATAGGGGATATCCAGCCGGGCGCGCTCATGCAGGCTGTTCCGGAAATCCTCCGCCGAGGCCGCCCAGCGCGGCGGATAGCTCTCTGCATTTTCGATGTATGCCCCGTTGGCATAGGCATCATCCATTTCCATGCCCAATCTCCCCTGTTCTTGTTCTTTGCGGCTACCTGACAGTTTGACACAGGATATGTCAAATTGCGCCGCGGAAATTTCCTGCCAAAGCGTCATTGCAAGAAAATTTGATCAAATTCTGGACTCATCGATCCCACTGGACATATCTAGGCACAGCTGATTTGCATTCCAGCGACAGAACACCCGGGAGGCCCGCAATGCTCGACGCAACTACAGATCTCAAATCCCTGCTCAAAGACCCCAGCCTGCTGGAGACCCGCGGCTATATCGGCGGTCAGTTCGTTGACGGTGAAAGCACCTTTGACGTGACCAACCCGGCCCGCGGCGATGTAATCGCCCAGATGGCCGATATCAGCCGTGCCCAGGTGGCCGGCGCGATTGCCCAGGCGGAAGCCGCGCAAAAGGAATGGGCCCAGTGGACCGGCAAGGAACGCGCCGCCGTGCTGCGCAAGTGGTTCGACCTGATGATGGCGAACCAGGAAGACCTCGCGGTGATCCTGACCGCCGAGATGGGCAAGCCGCTGGCGGAATCGCGCGGCGAGATCGCCTATGGCGCCTCCTTCATCGAGTTCTTTGCCGAAGAGGCCAAGCGCATCTACGGCGAGACCATCCCCGGCCACCAGCGCGACAAGCGCATCACCGTGCTGAAACAGCCGATTGGCGTCGCTGCCTCGATCACGCCGTGGAACTTCCCCAACGCGATGATAACCCGCAAGGCAGGCCCGGCGCTGGCCGCCGGCTGCGCCTTTGTTGCCCGCCCCGCCGCCGAGACCCCGCTGTCCGCCACCGTGCTGGCAGTTCTGGCCGAGCGCGCAGGCATCCCGGCCGGCGTCTTCAACGTGGTGCCCTCGTCGCGCGCCTCCGAGATCGGCAAGGAATTCTGCGAGAACGACGCCGTGCGCAAGCTGACCTTCACCGGCTCCACCGAAGTGGGCCGCATCCTGATGCGCCAGGCTGCCGACACCGTGATGAAATGCTCGATGGAACTGGGCGGCAATGCGCCTTTCATCGTGTTTGACGACGCCGACCTCGACGCCGCTGTCGAGGGCGCCATCATGTGCAAGTTCCGCAACAACGGCCAGACCTGCGTCTGCGCCAACCGGATCTATGTGCAAGCCGGCGTTTACGATGCTTTTGCGGAAAAGCTGAGGGCCGCGGTTGCAGCGATGAACGTGGGCGACGGCCTCAAGGACAACATCCACTTCGGCCCGCTGATCAACATGGAAGCGGTCGAGAAGGTGCAGGAGCATATCGCCGATGCAACCTCGAAAGGCGGCGAAGTGATCCTGGGCGGCAACCCGTCGGAACTGGGCGGCAGCTTCTTCCAGCCGACCATCGTCAAGGGCGCAACCCAGGAGATGGCCTTCGCCACCGACGAGACCTTTGGCCCGCTCGCGCCGCTGTTCAAGTTCGAGGACGAGGACGAAGTCATTGCCATGGCCAATGACACCATCTTTGGCCTAGCATCCTATTTCTACGCCAAGGATCTCTCCCGCGTGTACAAGGTCGCCGAGGCGCTGGAATACGGGATTGTCGGGGTCAACACCGGCATCATCTCCACCGAGGTGGCACCGTTCGGCGGCGTCAAGCAGTCGGGCCTGGGCCGCGAAGGCAGCCACCACGGCATCGAAGACTATCTGGAGATGAAATACATCTGCATGTCGGTCTGATCCGGCTTCAGTGCCGTGCCATTGTGCCTGCCACCAGGCTGATGGCGCGGCCCCAGGCGGCCTCGGTCTCAGGGTCCAGGTCCGCTCCAAGAACATCGCGCAAAGCGGCAATCAATGACCGCTTTGCCGCCTCGGTCTCCCGCACACCCAGGTTCAGATGCGCGTGCGCTCTGAGAAGCTGCGCCCCCAGATCCTCCAGCGTTTGCCGGTCATTCAGGCTTTTGACGCAGGCTGCCACCATGGCGGTCAGCATCGATTTCTGCTTGACGAAATCGTTCCTGAACAGGCGGCGCGCTTCAGGCAGGCGGATAAAGAGGTGCACATAGAACCGCTCGGCCAGGTCTGCCTTGCGGGC
Organism: Leisingera sp.; assembly: GCA_040830225.1. Taxonomy (GTDB): domain Bacteria; phylum Pseudomonadota; class Alphaproteobacteria; order Rhodobacterales; family Rhodobacteraceae; genus Leisingera. The sequence continues at coordinate 9,413 of JBFOLS010000136.1, read as the reverse complement.
AAAAACACCAGCAAAACTCTGCTGAACTGAATGGATCTCCTGAGGGCCCATAACCTTGCCTCTGTTACTCATCCACCGCGCCGAAGCCTGCCCGTCTACAATTGGGCAGCAAGGCCCCGATGCTGGAAAACCTCCCCCTAGAGTGCTGCCGAAAACCTAAGATTTCCTTTTCACCGCAACCAATACGTGCACCCGTCCCCGCGGGGACAGCCAGACAAAAAGAAAAAGCCCCCTGGCAGAACCAGGGGGCATGTGCACTCAAACCTTGCCGAGGGGGATCAGTTGACCGCTTTGGCCTCGATCTCGGCCCGGTTCGAGCGGGAGGAGGAGATTTCGATCCGGCGCGGTTTCAGCGCCTCCGGCACCTCGCGGTGCAGATCGATATGCAGCATGCCGTTTTCATGGCTGGCACCGGTCACACGGACGTGGTCGGCCAGGGTGAAACGGCGTTCAAAGGCGCGGGTGGCGATGCCGCGATGCAGGAAGGTGCGTTCATCCTTGCTCTCGGCCTTCTTGGCAGCCACCACCAGGGCGTTTTCCTTCACTTCGACGCTGAGGTCGTCCTCAGCAAAACCGGCAACAGCAATCGAGATGCGGTAGCTGTCGGCGTCGGTCTTTTCGATGTTGTAGGGCGGGTAGCTCGGCTGCGCGGCATCGGTGCTGAGCGCGCGGTCCATCAGATTGGCGATCTGGTCAAAACCGATGGTGGCCCGGTGCAGCGGTGCAAAATCAAACGTACGCATATGTGTCATCCTCATATCTGAGCGATTTCAGGGCGCCTTCCCCGCGGGGACAGGCTGGAATTTCCGGGCCCCAATCAGCGGCTGCCCGGATACACTCGAGATAGGGATGGAAAATGCGCCTTCAAGAGGGCGGTCAGTCTCCGGTGCGCACAAATTTAGCGCCGCCAGCTGACCCGCCGCCGCCAACCCGGATCCGCTTGATCCGCCGGTCCGGCGCCGCCACGGGATTACGGCGCAGCTGTGCCTTCAGCTCGGCCACGCGGTCGGGCAGTTTCATGCCAAAGGCCACCTGCCGGCCCTGGTAGGCACCACCGCCGGAAACCAGCGCCAGAATGCGCCCGCGCCCGCCGACCTGCGACAGCACCGGTGCGCCGGAAGAGCCGAAAGTGACGTTGCAGTCGATCATCAGAACATCCTGGTACTCGCCAATCAGGTTGCACTGGCGCTGACGCGACAAAGCCTCAGCCCGGCCCATGCCGTAAGAGGTGACCGAGATATCACTGCCGTAGCCGCGGCCCGAGTGCAGAGCAAAGGCATCCGCCTCGCCGCTCAGGATAGGTTCCGCCAGCCGGATCAGCGACACGTCATGGCGGATGTTTTCCAAGTCCAGCTGTCCCCCGGGGGTGAAGCCCGGGTGCGCGGCGATCTGCAGCGCCTGGCGCTCGGCAATCGCTACCCCGTCGCGCAGGCCTGCGCGGAAGGAAATCTGCTCAGCCGGGCGCAGAGTGTTGTTGCGGTCATAGACGCAATGGGCCGCGGTCAAAACCAGGTCCGGCGCAATCAGTGTGCCGGTGCAGAAGCCCTGGCCATTGAGCTCAAGCCGTCCGACCGCCTCCCATCCCAGCAGGTCATCACGGTCGGTCAGCCGCCGGAGTCCGGTGCTTTGGGCCGTTGCGCTGACAGCGTACGCCAAGGCGGCAACAGCCAGTAACAGCGCCCGCCAGATCATTGCCTGATGAACTTTGCGCCGGAAGAGCTGCGCCCTTCGCCGACTTTCACCCGGCCGACGCCGGGCGGCAAGCGGCCGCCGGTGGCGACACCGGTCAGCTGCGCCTGCAGCAGGGTCAGCTCCTCCGCCAGGGCAGAGCCGAGTGACACCCGTTCGCCGCTGACTTCGGCCTTGGCGGAAATCACAGAGACAATCCGCGGCACTTCGCCCTCAAAGGAGAACACCGGTGCACCGGAAGAGCCGAAATCCACGTCGCAGGACATCACAAGCACGCCTTCCTGGCGTGCCATCACTGCGCAGACCTCTTGCAAGGACGGCGCCTCGGAGCGGTCATGGGCATAAGACACCACCCCGATGCTGGCGCCCTTGCTTGGGCGTTCGTCGGTTTCAAAAGGGGTCACGGTGGTGTTGCGGATCGGGCGCTGCAGCTGCAGCAGAGCAATGTCGTTGCGCACCCGGTCGGTCGAAAGCTCGCCGTCGTAGATGTAGGAGGGGTGCTGCACCGCCCGGCGCACAGAGCGGTAGGCCGAAGCGCGGCCGTTGCGCCAGCCGGCCAGGAATTCGATGGTGGCAGGGTCGATCGGCTCCTTGGTGCGGCTGTCATAAAGACAATGGGCGGCGGTCAGTACCAGGTCGGGTGCAATCAGCGCGCCGGTGCAGAACCCCTCGCCATTCACGTCCAGGCGCCCGACGGCCTCCCACTGGCGGCCCGCATCCAGCGTGTCCATCCGCTGCAGGCGGCTGTCCTGCGCGATTGCTGCAACCGGCAGCAGCGCCGCCAGTCCTACCAGAATCCACTGCCTCACATGCGTCTCCTCTTATCCACCGGGCGGGAGATTACCGGCCTGTTCAGGCAAAATTAGGGCAAGTGCGCGGCTTATGCAGCCGATTCTTTCCAGTTCTTTGCAGTCTCTGTGTCAGCGCAGGATGGGCACCTCCGGCACGCGTTTGCCCGGCGCGGTCAGCGCAGGCGGCTGCGGGCCGCCGGTGGCCCAGTCCAGCAGCTCCACCGTGTGCACGATGGGCAGCTCTGTTCCTGAGCCGATCTGCATCATGCAGCCGATATTGCCTGCAGCGATCAGGTCCGGCGTCTTGGCTTCCAGCGTCCTTATTTTACGGTCCTTGAGCTGGGCCGAAATTTCCGGCTGCATCAGGTTGTAGGTGCCGGCCGAGCCGCAGCACAGATGGCTGTCAGCGGGTTCCACCACCTTGAAACCCGCACGCTTCAGCAGGGTCTTGGGATGGGTCTTGACCTGCTGGCCGTGCTGCAGCGAGCAGGCCGCGTGGTAAGCCACCGTCAGCCCTTTGTCCTCGCCTTCCGGCAGCTCCAGCTGCATCAGCAGTTCGGAGATATCCATTGAGATGGCCGACACCCGCGCGGCGTCTGCCGCCAGCGGAGCGTTGCGGAACATATACCCGTAGTCCTTGACGGTGGTGCCGCAGCCGGAGGTGTTGATGACAATCGCATCCAGCCCCTGCCCGTCCATCTCTGCCGCCCAGGCGCGGATATTCCTGGCGGCTGCGGTGTGGCTCTCGTCCCCGCGCCCCATGTGATGGGTCAGCGCCCCGCAGCAGCCCGCGCCCTTGGCCACCACCACCTCGCATCCAAGCCGGGTGAGCAGGCGGATGGTGGCGTCGTTGATGTCGGTGTTGAGCGCCTTTTGCGCGCAGCCGGTCATCAGCGCCACGCGCTTCTTCTGCGGCGCAGCAGGTGCAAAGCTCTGCGGGTCATCATTGCGGCTGACCGGCGGGATGTGTTTGGGCGCCATGTCCAGCATCGCCCGCAGCCGCGCATCCGGCAGCAGGCTTTTGAAGGGCTTCGACAGCTTCGCTCCCATCAGCGCCAGCCGGAACCTTGTGGGATACGGAAGAATCCGCGCCAAGAGCCAGCGCAGGGCGCGGTCGCTCCAGGGGCGGTCATAGTGTTTCTCGATATAGGCGCGGGCATGGTCCACCAGATGCATGTAGTGCACGCCCGAAGGACAGGTGGTCATGCAGGCAAGGCACGACAGGCAGCGGTCGATATGCTTGACGGTTTTCTCGTCCGGCACCCGCTCGTTTTCCAGCATGTCCTTGATCAGGTAGATCCGGCCGCGGGGGCTGTCGAGCTCATCGCCCAGCACCTGATAGGTGGGGCATGTGGCGGTGCAAAAGCCGCAATGCACGCAAGAGCGCAGGATTTCATTGGCGCGTTTTGTGCCTGGGTCCTGCAGCTGTTCATCGGTAAACGTGGTCTGCATGCCGTTACCCCATCAATCCCGGATTGAGAATACCCTTAGGGTCGAACTGCCGCCGCAGCCCTTCGGAAATTGCCGCTAGCGGGCCGGGCTGCGGCTGGAACACGTCAAGCCGGCCGCGGGTCTCTGCGCTGGCGCGCACGAGCGTGGCATGGCCCGGCACGCTGATCCGCGCCCGCAGATCGGTGCCTTCTTCGACCCGTGCCCAGATCAGCCCGCCGCCCCAGTCGAACTGCAGCGCCTCCGCCTCCAGCCGCGGCGCCAAGGCCACTGCATCAGAAGGCTTTACAGATATCCGCCAGACATCCCCCTCCGTCCCATGGAAGACGGAGACATCACGGATGCCTTGCCACAGCGCGCCGTTGTCTTCTGCAATGCCCGCTGTTCCGTAGCCGGCAAGCTCAGAGACCAGTTTGCCGCTCCGGTAGACCACAGAGTCCGCAAAGCCTTCCACCCGGACAAAGGCCGTCTGCCTATCCGGATCATAGGCTGCGCCTGTCACGTCATAGGGCGAGCCCAAAGCCGCCGACATCGCGGCAACCGCCTGGCCCAAATCCGCACTTTCCACTGCAACCGTCTCCGCCGCTTCAGCCTGCGGCAGCACCTTCAGCGACACCTCCGTCAGCACTCCCAGCGTGCCATGGGCGCCGCACATCAGCTTGACCAGATCATAGCCAGTCACATTCTTCATCACCCGGCCGCCGTTCTTCAGCACCTGGCCGCTGCCGTCCACAAAACGCACCCCCAGAAGGTGGTCCCGCGCGGCGCCTGCCTGGATACGCCGCGGGCCGGAAACACCCGCAGCAATTACCCCGCCGATGGTCGGCGCGCCCCCCGTGCCCAGCAACCCGCGGTGGTCCATCGGCTCAAAGGCCAGCCGCTGATTTTCAGAAGCGAGAAGCGCCTGCACCTCTGCCACCGGCGTCCCGGCCTTAACCACCAGTGTCAAAGCGCCGGGTTCATAAAGCTCAACGCCGGACAAGCCTGCAGTGCTCAGCACCTCGCCTTCAACGGCCAGCCCGCGGGTGCCGCCGCCCTGGACGCACAGCGGTTCATTCGTGCCTGCGACCGCATCCGCCAGTTCGGCCTCGCTACGAGGTGTCATCATTTTCATCTTTCCGGAAATACTCTGGGGGTTTGGGGGGCGAGCCCCCAAGGATCACTCGGCGGCCAGCGCCACAGCGCGGCGGCCCGCTGTAACAGTTAGCGGAAACACTTTCGCCGGATTGAGCAGCCACTTGGGATCGAACACATCCTTGACCTTCAGTTGCGCCTCCAGGTCAGCTTCATTGTACTGATGCAGCATCAGGTCGCGTTTTTCGACGCCCACTCCATGCTCGCCGGTCAGGCAGCCGCCGGCCTCGACGCACAGTTTCAGGATCTCGGCGCCAAACGCCTCGCAGGTCTCCAGGTCTCCGGGTTTGTTGGCATCAAACAGGATCAAAGGATGCATGTTGCCGTCGCCCGCATGGAACACATTGGCCACATCCAGCCCGAACTCCTCGCTCATCTCGCCGATCCGGCGCAGCACGAAAGGAAGCGAGGACACCGGAATGGTGCCGTCCAGGCACATGTAGTCGTTGATCTGCCCCATAGCGCCGAAGGCTGACTTGCGGCCGAGCCAGATGCGGGCGGCCTCATCCGCATCCCCGGCCTCGCGCAGCTCCACCGGATTGTGGGAGCCGGCAATCTTCTTGATCAGCTCCAGCTGGTGCGCAATCTCCGCCTCGCTGCCCTCGACCTCGATGATCAGCAGCGCCTCGCACATCGGGTAGCCTGCCTTGGCAAAGGCCTCGCAGGCCTCGATGCAGGGGCGGTCCATGAATTCGATCGCCACCGGCAGGACACCCGCCTTGATGATGTCGCTGACACAGGCCCCCGCCACCTCATTGCTGTCATAGCCGACCAGAACCGGGCGCGCGCCTTCCGGTTTGCGCAGGATCCGCAGGGCAGCCTCGGTCACCACCCCCAGCTGGCCCTCGCTGCCGCAGATCACCCCGAGAAGGTCCAAGCCGCCGGCATCCAGATGGGCGCCGCCGATCTCCACCACGGCGCCGTCCATCATCACCATGGTGACCCCCAGCAGATTGTTGGTGGTGACCCCGTATTTCAGGCAATGCGCCCCGCCCGAGTTCATCGCGATATTGCCGGCAATGGCACAGGCCAGCTGCGAAGAGGGATCAGGCGCGTAAAAGAACTCTTCTTCCTCCACAGCGCCTGAGACGCTCAGGTTGGTGCGGCCGGTCTGCACCCGGATGACGCGGTTTTCATAATCGGTCTCGAGCACCTCGTTCATCCGCGCCACGCCCAGGATCACGCAATCGGCTGTCGGCAGTGCCCCGCCCGCCAGCGAAGTGCCCGCCCCGCGCGGCACCACCGGCACGCCTTCCTCGTGGCAGATGCGCAGGATTTCCGAGACCTCCTGCGTGGTCCGCGGCAGTACAGCCATGAGCGGCGGGCACTTGTAGGCAGTCAGCGCGTCGCATTCGTAAGCCCGGGTTTCCATCTCGTCCTGGATCAACGCATCCGGCGGCAGAACAGCAGACAGCCGCGCAGCAAGCGCCGCCTTGCGGGCCAGAATGGCGGGGTTCGGGGATGGCATCTGCATGGGGCTCTCCTGTTTGGTAAAATAATATTACCAATTCACACCATCTGGCAAGGGGCGGATTGCCGCGCTAGGGTCGGGCCATGATATGGCTCGACCGATTGACCCAATTCTCCATCTTCGACCTGGCTTCCTTGACGCTGCTGATTGCAGGCTGGCTGTGGATCGGCTGGCGGATTGAGAACCCGCCCGCAGGCCGGCTCTCTGTCTCCCTGCTGATGGAAGATTTCAGGCGCGACTGGATGAGGCGGATGGTGGAGCGCGACCCGCGGATCTTTGACGCACAGCTGGCGGGCAACCTGCGCCAGGCCACCGCCTTCTTTGCCTCCGCCGCGATGATTGCGATCGGGGGCGGGCTGGCGCTGATCGGCAATACGGAACAGCTGGCGGGCGTTGCCCAGGACCTGATCCTGGACAGCGCGCCGGCCTTTGTCTGGGAAGTCAAGATTCTGGTCGTGCTGCTGTTCTTGTCCAATGCGTTTTTGAAATTTGTCTGGGCGCACCGGCTGTTCGGCTATTGCGCGGTGCTGATGGCGGCGGTGCCGAACGACCCTGAAGACGCACTGGCCTATCCGCGCGCAGCGCAAGCAGCCGAAATCAGCATCACCGCTGCGCGCAGTTTCAACCGCGGCATGCGGGCAACCTACTTTGCGCTGGCCGCCGTTGCCTGGCTGGCGGGCTCCGCGGCTCTGGCCGGAGCTGTGCTGATCACATTTGCGGTGCTCTACCGGCGCGAATTCGCCTCGCACTCCCGCCGGATCCTGCTGCGAATTCCACCTGAAAGCAAAGGGGACACGGTTTCGTGACCGCTGACTGGTCTTTCCGTGGATATGGTGGCGCCATGAAACACCTGCTCTTATTGCTCGCATTCAGCTCCGCCGCCCTGCCCGCCTTGGCAGAGGAACCGGTGATCGAGAACGCCACTGCCCGCCAATCCGGCGGCAGCTGGACTTTCAGCGTCACGCTTTCGCATCCCGACACCGGATGGGAGCACTATGCCGATGGCTGGCGGGTGCTGGATATGCAGGGCAACGAGCTGGGCCTGCGCGTGCTGGCGCATCCGCATGAGCATGAACAGCCCTTCACCCGGTCTTTGAGCGGGGTGCAGATCCCCGCTGGCGCCACGCAGGTGCAAATCCAAGCCCGCTGCCTGGTGGATGGCTGGGGCAAGGAAACCTACGTTCTCACCCTGCCCTGATTTCATCTTTCCCGAAATACTCCCGCCGGAGGCATGCGCTGCAGGCGCATTCAAACCCGGTGAGAAGGCTCACACCCGGTGATACGGGCTCCCTGCCAGGATCGTCGCCGCGCGGTAGATCTGTTCTGCCAGCATCACCCGCACCAGCATGTGCGGCCAGACCATCTTGCCGAAAGAGATCGAGAAATCGGCCTCAGCACGCAAGGAAGGGTCGATCCCGTCAGCCCCGCCGATGATCAGCGCCAGGTCCTGACGGCCGCTGTCGCGCCAGCCAGACAGCTTGTCCGCGAAATCCGGCGAAGAGAGCAGCTTGCCCCGTTCATCCAGGGTGCAGATCACAGCCCCCTTGGGCAGCGCCTTGCGCAGCAGTGCAGCTTCGGCTGCCATGCCGCCGTTTTTCTTGTCCTCAATCTCGACAACCCGCGCAGGCCCCAAACCCAGCGCCCGGCCGGTACGGTCAAAGCGGGTGAGGTAGTCGTCGATGAGGGATTTTTCCGGGCCAGAGCGAAGACGCCCGGCCGCACAGATATGCAGACGCATGAAATTCCTGAAGCAATCCGGCCCGCACCCAGGCGCGGGCCTGCATCAAATCAGCCCCGGGATCAGCCCTCGGCGGCAGCGGAGCCCGCGGGCATCCACATCTTCTCGAGCTGGTAGAACTCGCGCACTTCCGGGCGGAACAGGTGAACGATCACATCGCCGGTGTCGATCAGCACCCAATCGCCGGCGCCTTTGCCCTCGGTCTTGCAGATGATGCCGTAATCCTGTTTCAGGCGGTCCATCAGCTTTTCCGACATGGCAGCGACCTGGCGGGTCGAACGGCCGGAGGCGATCACCATGTAATCACCGATCTCGGTCTTGCCGCGCAGGTCGATCTGCACAACATCTTCCGCTTTGTCATCGCTGAGTGAGGAGAGAATCCGCTCCAGCAGCTGTTCGCTGGAGGGCTGGGACTGGGCGGCCATCACGGCTGCCCCATCAACAGCGGCATCTGCCGCTTGAGGTACGGGTGACAGGACATAGTCCTCCTTACAACGCGCCGCCAAGCCCCGGCGCCGGGCCTGTTAATAATGTAGCAACCAGAGGGTAAATTTTCAATGAAACCCCGCCCTGGCGATGCGAAGACTGTGCTTTATCCGCCATCGCCGCCGGGTGCAACCCTGACCGGCAGCGGGTCGTTCAGCATCCGCACTTCGCGCTGCGGGAAGGGGATCGAGATGCCTTCGGCCTGGAACGCATCCCACAGCGCCAGGAAGACGGCGCCGCGGATGTTGGTGAGGCCGCCGGTGGGGTCGTCGATCCAGATCCGCAGCACGTAATCGACGCTGCTGTCACCGAAGCCGGTGACATGGCAAACTGGTTTCTTGCCCGCGGAACTCAGCACCCGGTCGACGGCGGAGGCAGCCTCGATTGCAATCTTGCGCACCTTGTGCGGGTCATTGCCGTAGCCGGTGCCGAAACGCAGGTCGAGGCGCACGTATTTGTCGGAATGGGACCAGTTCACCACCTGCGAGGTAATGAGATCCTCATTTGGAATCAGATACTCGCGCCCGTCACGGGTCACCACCGAGACATAGCGGGCGCCCAGCGCGTTGATCCAGCCGAAGGTGTCGCCAAGCGAGATCACGTCACCGGGTTTGATCGACTTGTCCAAGAGGATGATCAGGCCGGAAACCAGGTT
>JBFOLS010000135.1:0-3380 GCA_040830225.1 Leisingera sp. | reverse complement strand
GGACGCCGATTATGACGACGCACGAAAGGTCTACAATGGCATGCACGACCGCCGCCCCGGCGCCATTGTTCAGTGCGCAGATGCGGCAGACGTGATGGCGGTTGTCGCCGCCGCGCGTGAAGGCGGCCTGGATCTGGCGGTCCGGGGCGGCGGCCATTCGGTGCCGGGCTTTGGCACCATCGACGGTGGGCTGGTGATCGACCTCTCGCACTTGAAATACGTCCAGGTCGATCCGCAGAAGAAGGTCGCCCGCGTCGGTGGCGGGGCAACATTCGGCGATGTCGACCACGCGACCTACCCGTTTGGGCTAGCCGCCCCCGGTGGCGTGATCTCGACGACAGGCGTTGGCGGGCTGACGCTGGGAGGCGGCATCGGGTATCTAACCCGCCGTGCCGGGCTGACGATTGACAACCTGCTTTCGGCCGATGTGGTCCTGGCCGACGGCCGGCAGGTCACCGCCAGCGACTATCAAAACGAGGATCTCTTTTGGGCGCTCCGCGGCGGCGGTGGCAACTTTGGCATTGTTACCAATTTCGAGTTTCAGCTCCACGATGTCGGCGACATCTCCGGTGGCCCGCTCTTCTACGAATACGAGGACGCCAAGGCGGTGCTGCAGGGCTATCGCGATTATATCGCCGAGGCGCCAGAGGCACTAGGCTGCTTCTTCGGCTGGCAGATCGCACCAGACCTGCCCTTCATCCCGCGCGACCGGGTCGGCGATCTCTTCTGCGTCCTGATCCCCTGCTGGACCGGCCCCGCTGAGGACACGGACCGGGTAATCAAGCCGCTCCGCGACTTCGCCGAGGTGAAGGCCGAGTTCTTCCAGCGCATGCCCTTCCCGGCCATGAACAGCCTGTTTGACGACGCCGTCCCGCACGGGATGCAGAACTACTGGAAGGCCGATTTCGTCAAGGAACTGACCGACGAGGCCATCGACATCCATTGCAAGCACGGCGCGGGCACGCCTCATGTCAGCTCATCCATGCACCTGCATCCGATCAACGGGGCGGCGCAGAGGGTGGGCCCGGACGAGACCGCCTTCGGCCATCGCGACAAGATGTTCTCGCCCGTCATCGCCGGCATCTGGGACGACCCTGCCGAGAACGAGGCAAACATCAAGTGGGTGCGCGACTACTACGACGCGATCCACCCGCATTCAGGGTCGGACGGCGGCTACATCAACTTCATGTCCGACGACGACGGCCACCGCGCCGCCGCGAACTACGGCACCAACCACGCCCGGCTGGCCGCAGTGAAGGCCGCCTACGACCCGGACAATGTCTTCCACGTCAACCAGAACATCCAGCCAGCAGGAAAGGGGTGAGAGCAATGACCGACATCTGGCTCTTCAAAAGCGAGACCTATGACAACTGCAATTGCGCCATAAACTGCGGCTGTCAGTTCAACCTGCCGACGACCTATGGAAAATGTGAGTCGGCCTATGTCGGCGAAATCGTTGAGGGGCATTACAATGGAACGCCGCTCGACGGATTGCGCTGGTCCGCGATCTACAAGTGGCCGGGCGAGATCGCCGACGGCAACGGAAAGGCGCTGATCGTCATCGATGAGCGAGCCGACCCGGCACAGCGCGTGGCGCTGGAGAGGATCCTGAAGGGCAAGGATTGCCGCCCGCTCAGCAACGTCTTCGCGGTTTTCGCCTCGACCTGCTCGAAGTTTTGCGAGACGCTGTTCCTGCCGATCCATCTGGAAAAGGACCTCGACGCTCGCACGGCAAAGGCCGAGATCCCGGGCATCCTTACCAGCGAAGGACGCCCACACGTCAACGAATTCACTGGCGAGACCTTCGACATCGCGCTCGCCCGCAAGGCCGGCAGCATGGAATTCACCTATGCCGAATTGGGGCTCGGCACGACGAAAGTCACGGGTGAGATCGAAATGGCTTTCGAGGACACCTGGGCGCTCTTCGTCGTCCACCATTTCGACCAGAATGGCCTGGTACGCGAGCGGCCCCAGCTGACTGCGTGGTTGGGAGCGTAGGATACGCGTTCATACGCAACAGCGGCGCTTTGGGGTGCACAATTAACGCGCACCCTGCACAACGGAGGTTCGAAGAAATGACGGCATTTGTAAAATCCGCCCTGCGGCGGGAACGCACTATTGTCGCGGCAACCCTGACATTGGTGGTCCTGATTGCCTGCGCCTACACTCTTGCCGGCGTCGGCATGGAGATGTCCGCCATCTCAATGACATTCAGCGGTGGGGACGGCATGGGCGCCATGGCCATGGGCTCGATGAAAACCCCGATGGCCGGCGACTGGAGCTGGACCAGGTTTCTTCTGATGTTCGCGATGTGGTGGTTGATGATGGTCGCCATGATGCTGCCCTCGGCGGCTCCGGCGGTCCTGCTCTACGCCTCGGTGTTGAAGCGCGGCGGGGCTGCAACAACCGCCCGACCGGCACTCGTCTTTACCGCGGGTTATTTGCTCGCCTGGGCAGTATTCAGCCTCCTTGCCACCGCTGCCCAGATGTGGCTCGAGATCTCCGGTCTGGTCTCGCGATCGACGATGATGCTGGTCGGCGGCCAGGCGGGTGCAATGGTCCTTATTGCGGCTGGAATCTATCAGTTCACGTCGCTGAAGGATCGGTGTCTGACGCTATGCCGCGCACCAGCCGAATTCATCGCGCGGCATCATCGCCCGGGCGCTACCGGTGCTCTGCGTCTCGGCACACTTCACGGGGCATACTGCCTCGGCTGCTGCAGTGTGATGATGATGCTGCTTTTCGTTGGCGGTGTGATGAACCTGTTCTGGATCGTCGGGCTGGCGGTATTTGTCGCATTGGAGAAGCTCAGCAGCCACGGGCACCTGTTCACCCGTATTTCCGGCGGCCTGCTGGTGGGGTTTGGAATTGCCAAATGGTTCCTTTGAGCAATGCCAATCCTGTCGGCTGAACCACCTGAGCGACAACGCCACTTTGAGAGTTCTGCCGTTGTTACCTCAAAGGACAGAATGCTTGATGACGTGGCAAAGACCGCTGAGCAGCGGTAATCAAAAACATTGTTGTTCAGTTGAAAGGTCGGCATTGTCCGCAAAGCTGCCGATTGCAAAAAACTTATCCACGCTTTCGAAACCTGCCCCACACTCTCCGGCCAAACCGGAAAGCGGGTATGGACTGGAAAATTGCGATTAACAGGAACCGCAGAGAACTCGGCGCTGTCGTCGAAACACTGCTGGCGCTGGCGCAGCGGGAGGAAACGCTGCGGCGGTCCGTGCTTCGCATCCTGCGGCCGGCTGAATCGGCGCTGCGGCGGTTAATCGTCGTCGTCGCGGCGATGCTGCAGTTAAAGGCGCGGGGGCAGGGAGACGGGGGGGTGGATAAAAGGGAAATCCAGCTCCCCGGTTTCTCAAGCTTTAACACTT
>JBFOLS010000134.1:0-5033 GCA_040830225.1 Leisingera sp. | reverse complement strand
GGCAGTGCCCAGCCTGCAAAGCGCCGCATTTCCCGCGCACGGACCCGGTGGTGATCATGCTGATCACCCATGGCGATTCGGTGCTGATGGGCCGCTCCCCCGGATGGCCCGAGGGCATGTATTCGCTGCTGGCCGGCTTTGTCGAGCCCGGCGAAACGCTGGAAGCCGCAGTCCGCCGCGAGGTGCTGGAAGAAGCCGGTGTGCGCGTCGGGCCGGTCAGCTATCTGTCGTCGCAGCCCTGGGCCTTTCCGATGTCACTGATGTTCGGCTGCGCGGGAGAGGCGCTGAGCCGGGAAATCACCATAGATCCCACGGAGATCGAGGACGCTCTCTGGATCAGCCGCCAGGAGATGATGACGGTCTTTGCCGGCGAGCACCCGGTTCTCAAACCGTCGCGGAAAGGCGCAATTGCGCATTTTCTGCTCAAGAACTGGCTTGCGGACACGCTGGACTAAAATGCATATTTGCCGGAAACGGCGCAGCGCTCCCGCGGCGCAACTGAGGCAGGCCATCATGGAATTTCAAAGCAAAGAAGATATCGAAGCCCCGATTGCAGAGGTCTTCGGCGCAGTTTCGGATTTTGAGCTGATGGAACGCTCGGCCCTGCGGCGCGGAATCGAGGTGCAGCGCATCGGCGATACGGCGCACCCTGAAAGCGGCCTGGCCTGGGACATGAGCTTCCGGTTCCGCGGCAAGCAGCGCGATGTCCGGCTGACTATGGCGGACTATGCACCGGTGACCGGAATGGCGCTGGACGGTGCGGGCAGCGGCATCGAGGGGCGGATGGTGATCGAACTGCTGGCGCTCCCCCCGCAGCGGACCCGGATGTCGTTTTCTCTGAAACTGTCTGCCCCCTCCCTGCCCGGACGGTTGCTGGTGCAGTCTCTAAACCTGCCCCGCAGCACCCTCCCCCGCCGTTTCAAGCTGCGGCTGGCCGACTACGCCCGGCTTACCGAAGAACGTCTGAACCGCAGCGCCTGACACCCGGTGCCGGCTTTGGCCGATACGGCAGGCTGCCGGCGCAGGGGCGCTGCCCCTCTTGGCCTGCGGCCAATTCACCCCGGAGTACTTGGGACCAGAAAGAAGCCCGCCGGGCCTTGAACGAGGCCCTGTTCAAGCGCTTGGACAATCGCCTTGCGGCACCAGCTGAGGCCACAGGGCGGCGCTGCCGCCGGCAAAGGCGCCAAGGTGGCCGATTTTTCCCAGCCCGTGTTCCTGCGGCGCCAGGGTGCGGCGCTGCTGCGGCACCGCGCCAAACACCTCGCCCAGCCGCCAGACAGCTTTCGGGGGCACTACATCATCATCCGCCGCCGCAAACAGATCCACCGGGATGCCGGTCTCTTCCCAGCGCGGACCGGGCAGGCGGCGGCCCGCCTCCGGCAGGTAGCTGCCGCGGGTTGTGCACCAGCGCCGCCATTGCCAGTAGACACCTGCCGGCAAATCGGCCCCGAACCCCACCGCACGCCCGGGCAGATAGCCCAAGGCACGGACCAAAAGCGGCACATGACCGAACCAGAAAGCCAGCGCCAGCGCGCGGTAGGGCCAAGGGTGATCGTGGTGGTGCACCAAGCCGCCCGCAACCACGATCATGCGGGCGACGTCTTCAAGACCATCCTGCAAGGGCATCAGCATTGCCCCCAGTGAATGGCCAATGATCCACAGCGGCACCCCCGCATAGTGCCGCCGCATTTCCTTCCGGGCGGCGGGCTGATCCGCCAGCGCCCAATCTGCCATCGTGACCGCCGAGCGGCGCGGATGGCCCTGCGCCGAGTCTCCGAAATCCCTGTAGTCATAGGTCAGGCAGGCGATCTGCCGTTCGGCAGCCAGCCAGCGCGCAAAATGCCGGTAGTAGCGCTGCGGCACCCCGGTGGCGCCGTTCAGCACCACGGCCGCCCGCGGCCGCCCTGCCGGATGGTAGAGCCGTCCTGACAGCTCCGCGCCCCCGGACGGAAACCGCAGCGCCTGCTCCCGCACCGCCGCTGTCTGATCTGCACTGCTGTCCAGCATCGCCGCCTCCTAGACCAATTGGTCTAAATGCATCACTGGACCAATCGGTCTATTGCTGTCAAGCTGCCGCCATGGATGACGTGACGACAGCCGGGACTGCCCCGGGCCAGCCCCTTCCGACCCGCGAACGGCTGATCCTGGCCGCCGCCAGCCTGTTCCGCAACAAGGGCTACAGCGGCACCGGGCTGGCCGAACTGCTGGCCGAAGCCCAGGCGCCCAAGGGCTCGCTCTACCACCATTTTCCCAACGGAAAGTCCGACCTGGCGCTGGCCGCAGCCGATTGGGCCTCGGAACAGATGCTGCAGCTGATCGATGCCTCTTTCACCCCTGCACCCAGTTTTCAGGACGGCGCCAAGACGGTCTGCTACAAGCTGGCCAAGCTGTTTGACATCCAGGGCAAATGGAGCGGCTGCCCGGTGTCGGCCACGCTGTTCGAGGGGCCGGAGAACGAGGCCTTTCACCAGCATGCCGCCCTTCTGTTCGAAGGCTGGATCAGCGCCACAGCGGCGCATGCCTTTCGCCTCGGCCTGGCTGAGGAAGAGGCCGGCGCAGCGGCAGAGAATTTCTACATCCTGCTGCAGGGCGGCTGGCAACTGGCCCGGGTGCGGCGCGACTCGGATGTGATCCGGGGGCTGCACCTGCAGCTGTGTCAGCCCGTGCATCTGCAGAAAACAGATTGACGACTCGGGGAGCTAGCCGCTACCGATTGTGGCGATGGTTCCCGTGCCACAGAATCTTGTGTCCGGGATGAAAAGGGAACACGGTGCGGCCTGCGCATACGCAAGCCAACTCCGCGACTGCCCCCGCAACTGTAAGCGGCGAGCGACCCCGATAGAGCCACTGGCCCAAAAGGCCGGGAAGGATCGGGAAAGCGACGACCCGCGAGTCAGGAGACCTGCCATCGGATATGAAACTCGAACCCGGGCGGGGTGTCCGGACAGGGTCTGATGGCACCGCGGGACTTCCGCAATTTCATCCGAACTCTTGTCCCCAAACCCCCGCACCACGCGCGGAGGGCGCAGACATGATTTGGACCGACCAGACGCATTTCTATGCGGCAACGGATTGCAAGCACCTGGGCAAACCCTGCCCGGCAGCAGAGCGGATGATCGCCAAGCTGGCCGAGGCGATGACCAAGGCCAAGCCGCTGACGCAGGAAGATTTCGAGATCACCGGCACCTCGGCCCTAGACGGCTGCCCGCGCAATTGCCCGGCGCAATTTGCCGCCAGCCATGACCGGATCCGTCTCTATTGCGGTGTCGGCGAAGACGCGCCGCGGGAAGGCCTGGACCAGTTCGCCGATGCGATCCTTAGCCGCGACGGCACCGGATTTGCGGCCTCTGCGCTGAAGACCCGCCCCTGCGCGCTGATGGAGGCGCTGCCGAAAACTGCGGAAGCACGGCAGGCAGAGCAGATGATGGCGCTTTGAACCCCAAGCGGAGTTTAGGTTGCAGACACTGAGCGCAGCGCCCGGCGTGCCGCCGGGCGGACTCACATTATTCTTTAGCCTGCCTCCTGCCCGGTCTCGCAGCCTGCATAAGCCCATTCCATCTGCGCCGGGGTTTCCACCGCGCAGGGCCTGACTGCACGCAGCCGGGCCAGTGCCTTCACTGGCGCCTCGCCGCTTTCGATCATCAGCCGCAGCACCGCCATGCCGGAGCGGCCGCAGCCGCCCTTGCAATGCACCAGCACCCGGCCGCCGCCTGCCAGCGCCTTGCGCGCTGCCTGGCTGGCCGCGGGCCATTTCGCCTCGACCTCCGGCGGCGGGGTGCCGAAATCCGGCACCGGCAGGTGGATCCAGCGGCTCGCCATGCTTTGGATATCGATCCCCAGCATCTGGCCGCCTGCGGCCGCCTGTTCCTCAGCGGTGGTCATCGAGAGCACCAGCCCTGGCTTCCAATCGTTTATATGGTCCAGATCGCCGCGGTAATCGCCGCCCGCCCCGGGCAACGGGCACAGCGCCAGGATGCCGCCCGCCACCGGCAGCGCGTGCACAGCCAGGTTTTCCGCCTTCGGCGCCTCAGGCGCCGCCGTTTCAGAGACTTCCTCAGACCGCATTCCGACGCTCCTTGCGCTTGCGTTCCAATTGCCGTTTCTGCCTTAGGCCTCAGGGCCGCACCCTAGCCGCTAACGGCAGAAAGCCAAAGCCTTTTCCCTGACCGCCGTTCTGCCCCTTCTGCGGTGGACGAATGGGCTGCGCTTCAATACCCTGCGCGGAACGCGGGTGCTCCCGCCTCCCGATTCCGGCACGAGACATCATGAACGACATCCCCAGCGGCACCTCCGGCGACACCGGCCAATCCCAATACCAGGTTCTGGCCCGCAAATACCGGCCCGAGACCTTTGCCGATCTGGTGGGCCAGGATGCCATGGTGCGCACCCTGAAGAACGCTTTTGCCGCCGACCGGATTGCCCAGGCCTTCATCATGACCGGCATCCGCGGCACCGGTAAGACCACCACCGCGCGGATCATCGCCAAGGGGATGAACTGCGTCGGCGAGGACGGCCAGGGCGGCCCCACCACAGACCCTTGCGGCAAGTGCGAGCACTGCACCGCGATCATGGAAGGCCGCCATGTCGACGTGATGGAGATGGACGCGGCCTCGCGCACCGGCGTGAACGACATCCGCGAGATCATCGACTCGGTGCAGTACCGCGCCGCCTCGGCCCGCTACAAGATCTACATCATCGACGAGGTCCACATGCTGTCGACCAGCGCGTTCAACGCGCTGCTGAAGACGCTGGAGGAACCGCCCGCGCATGTGAAATTCATCTTTGCCACCACCGAGATCCGCAAGGTGCCGGTGACGGTGCTGTCGCGCTGCCAGCGTTTCGACCTGCGCCGGATCGAGCCGGAGGTGATGATTGCCCTGCTGCGCAAGATCGCCACCGCGGAAGGCGCAGAGATTGCCGAGGACGCGCTGGCCCTGATCACCCGCGCCGCTGAAGGATCGGCCCGGGATGCGACCTCGCTGCTGGATCAGGCGATTTCCCATGGCGCCGGCGAAACCACTGCCGATCAGGTC
>JBFOLS010000133.1:0-4338 GCA_040830225.1 Leisingera sp. | reverse complement strand
TTCGACGGCTTCGACAATGTGGCTATCCCAGGCCTCTCTGCGATCCCCTTCATTGGCGAGATCCTGTTCGACCAGCGCCTGCTGACTTATGTGGCCTTCGCTGCCGTCCCGGCGGTCTGGTATCTGCTTTACCGCACCCGCTGGGGGCTGGAGCTGCGCTGCCTGGGCGAAAACCCCAAGGCGCTCGACATCAAGGGGCTGAGCGTGAGCGCCCGCCAATACGCCGCCGTGCTGTTCGGCAGCGTGATGACCGGGCTCGGCGGCGGCTTCCTGATGCTGGGCTTTTCCGACCGGTTCCTGGCCGACATCACCGCAGGCCGCGGCTGGCTGGCCATCGTGGCGCTGATCGCGGGCAACTGGATGCCCCGGGGGGTGCTGGCTGCGGTGCTGGTCTTTGCCCTGCTCGAAAGCGTCGCCACCCATGTTCAGGTTCTAGGCATCGATGTGCCGCATCAGATCTTCCTGGCGCTGCCCTATCTGGCCTCGATCCTGCTGCTGATGGGCCTGCGCCGCCAGTCCCGCCAGCCGCAGCGCCTTGGCATCCCCTATTTCCGCTGATCCCTGCGAGGAGGGCATAGATGACCCAAATGAAATGCACCGATCCGGTTGTCCTGGAGCAATGGCACCCTCTGATTTCAGACAGTGAGCTTGCCAGTCTTGGAGAGTTCCGGACCACTCTTCTGGACCAGCCGCTGAGCATCACGCGCAGTAATGATGGCACTGTCTCCGTTATCGCAGATGAGCCGGGTGTAACCCCCAAGGTCTTGCAGCAGTACGGCTATGTCTGGAGCAGTTTCAGCCATAACCCTGTTTCGCTCTTCCCTTTCCCCGAATTCGACGAACCGGACCGCAGGTTCGTGCCAACCGGCGTGTTCGGCGTGAATGTATCGGCGGGCCGGGCGGTCGAAAACTTTCTCGACATGGGTCACTTCCCCTACGTGCATACCGGCATCCTGGGTGAAGAACCCCATACCGAAGTCAAAGAATACGACGTTGAAGTGTCCGAGACCCGGGACGAGGTTGTCGCCACCCGCTGCCGCTTCTATCAGCCAAAGGCGGCACTGGCCTCAGACGAGGGCGCGGACGTGGAATACACCTACCGCGTACCGCACCCGAACTGCGCGCTTCTCTATAAGTCCAGCCCGGCAGACCCCAGCCGCCGCGACGTGATCTACCTGTTCTTGCAGCCGATGGGCGAGGAATGGGTGCGGGCGCATACCGGCATGTGCATCCTGGACGATGACAATACAGACCAGTCCATCCGCTATTTCCAGCAGATGATCTTTGGCCAGGACAAGCCGATCCTGGAGAACCAATACCCTAAACGCCTGCCGCTGGACCCGCGCGCGGAAACCCCCATCCGCGCCGACAAGACCGCAATCGCCTACCGCCGCTGGCTCAGCCAGAAAGGGCTCACCTACGGTGTGATCCCGGTGGCAGCATGATCAGAAAACCGGGAGTTTTTCATGACAATTGATCTCAGCCAGTGGCACCCGATTGCATCCAGCAGCGATCTGCCGTTGCGGCACGTCTTTCAGGGTCAGCTCCATGGCCGTGAATTCGCTGTTTGGCGCGCCGACGACCAATACGTCAATGTGTGGGAGAACCGCTGCCTGCACCGCGGTGTCCGCCTGAGTGTAGGGCTGAACGACGGCAAGGAATTAAAATGCCTCTATCACGGCTGGCGCTACTCCAACCGTTCTGCCGGCTGTACCTATATCCCGGCGCACCCGGCGGACGCCCCGGCGCGCACGATTTGTAACCGGACCTATCCCGGGGTCGAGGAAATGGAGCTGATCTGGTCCGCAATTGATCCCATAGCCGAGTTTGAACTGCCAGAGGTGCTGAAGGGCTGCGACCCGTTTGTGCTGCGCCCGCTTCCGGTAAATGCAGCCCCTGATCTCGCTCGGTCACGGACAGCGGCGCTGACCCTGGAGGGTGGCACCACCAAGCAGATTGCCGCTACTGGCTGCTATTCCCATCTTGCCTTTGATGGCCTTGATTTGCCTGATCTGGTTCTGTTTGTTCAGCCGGTTGACGCGCACCGTTGCGTTCTGCGCGGCGTTTTGAAGGCGGTGCCTGCCGATGCGGCTGGGACGCTGCGGCAGTTCAACAGGGCCCTGAACCGGCTGCGCAACCTGATCGAGACCGAAGCGGCGGAAGGTCCCGCGCCAGAGCCAATTGCAGTGGATTTCCAGCCGATCGACGAAGAACTGGCGTTGATGCCGGAAATCTCCCGGTCCGGTCCCAAAGCGGAACTGCGCGTGACCGTTGCCCGCAAATGGGAGACCTCCGAAGGTGTGGCCGCCTTCCGGTTGGAACCGCTTAACGGCACGCTGCCAGCCTTCCAGCCCGGAGCCCATATCGATGTGCATCTGCCCAACGGCCTGGCACGGCAGTATTCCATCACCAATGGCCCGGGCGAGGGCGGCCATTACACTATCGCCGTCAAACGCGAACCGGACAGCCGAGGCGGGTCCGAATGCCTTCACAACGCGGTTCAAACCGGGGATGTGCTGGCGATTTCGGCGCCGCGCAACAATTTCCCGCTGCGCCGCGATGCGGTCAAAGTGACGCTGATGGCCGGCGGCATTGGCATCACCCCGATGCTGGCCATGGCGCGGGCGCTCGATGCCCAGGGCATTGCTTTTGAGTTGCACTATTTCGCGCAATCCAAGGCGCATCTGTCCTTTCCGGAACTGCTTGATCCACTGGGCAGCAGTGTTGTGACGCATCTGGGCCTGAACCCGGATGAAACCGGTCTCAAACTGCACGAGATCTTGGCCGGTTACGGCTTTGCCCGCCACCTCTACATCTGCGGCCCGGGGCCGATGCTGGAAGCAACCCGCGAAGTTGCGGCCAAGCAGGGCTGGCCCGAAGAGGCAGTGCATTTTGAGTACTTCAAGAACACCCAGGACATCGACGACAGTTCAACCTTTGAAGTCGCGCTGGCCCGATCGGCCATGACGCTGCAGGTGCCTGCGGGCAGGACAATCCTCGAGGTGCTGCAGGAGAATGGGATCGAAGCGCCCAGTTCCTGCGAACAAGGCGCCTGCGGAACCTGCCTGGCCACCGTGATCGAAGGCGAACCGGAGCATCAGGATGTTTATCTGACACCCGCAGAGAAAGCTGCCGGCGACAAGATCATCACCTGTGTCAGCCGGTCGAAGTCAAACCGCTTGGTTCTGGATATCTGAGGAGAGTGCGATGAAACTCTACGATTATGAGCTTTCGGGCAACTGCTACAAAATCCGGCTTATGCTCAGCATTCTTGGGGTTGGCTATGAGACACGGACCATCGACTTTTATCCGGGAGCGGAACACAAGTCGGACTGGTTCCTGGAAATCAATCCGCTGGGCCAGCTGCCGGTGATTGAGGATGAGGGCCGGGTGCTGCGTGATGCGCAGGCGATCCTGACTTATCTGGCGGTGAAACACGATAACAGCAGCCATTGGTATCCGGCCGACGATCCAGCGCGCTTGGGTGAAGTTGCCCAATGGCTGGCCTTCGCCGATGGCATAACGGGCACGGCTTCGGCTGCCCGGCTGCATGACGGTCTGTTCTACGATCTTGACGTGGAGGCCGCGCGCAAAGGTGCACACCGCCTGTTCCGCATTCTCGATGAGCATCTTTGGTTTGCAGAGCAGCAGGGACAGGATTGGATCTGCTCCGGCGATCACCCGACCATCGCGGATATCGCCTGCTTCCCCTATGTGGCGCTGTCCGAAGAAGGCGGCATCTCGCGCCAGGACTACCCGGCAATCCGCCGCTGGATGGACCGGGTCAAACGCATTCCCGGCTTCATCGGAATGTCAGGCGTTTTCCCTGCTAGCCCCGCTGTGGCCAGCAGTTCTCAGGCCGTCGCCTAAGCACAAACCCTCTCCCCAAGCCGGCCACTCTGTCCGGCTACCCTGGGCGTCCGGTAATTGCTTGCTAACTCCTGCCGGACGCCCGCCTTAATCAATACGAGGACCAATCACATGATCAAGACCCGTGCCGCCGTTGCGGTTGCTCCCGGCAAGCCGCTGGAGATTATGGAGGTGAACCTGGAAGGCCCGAAGGCGGGCGAGGTTCTGGTGGAAATCATGGCAACCGGCCTGTGCCATACCGACGAATTCACCCGCTCGGGCGATGACCCGGAAGGCATCTTTCCGGCGATCCTCGGCCATGAAGGCGCCGGTGTCGTGATCGAGGTTGGCGACGGCGTGACCAGCCTGAAGCCCGGCGACCACGTCATCCCGCTCTACACGCCGGAATGCCGCGAGTGCGACTACTGCCTCAACCCCAAGACCAACCTCTGCCAGGCGATCCGCTCGACCCAAGGGGCGGGCCTGCTG
>JBFOLS010000132.1:0-2105 GCA_040830225.1 Leisingera sp. | reverse complement strand
GTGGTGGTCGCAGCCGAGGTGATGGTGATGCCGCGTTCCTGCTCCTGCTCCATCCAGTCCATGGTGGCTGCACCGTCGTGCACCTCACCGATGTTGTGGGATTTGCCGGTGTAATACAGGATGCGCTCGGAGCAGGTGGTTTTACCTGCATCGATGTGCGCCATGATACCGAAGTTGCGGTACAGTTCGAGGGGATATTCGCGTGCCATAGGTCTAGGTCCTCCGGCTTACCAGCGATAATGGGAGAAGGCTTTGTTGGCCTCTGCCATCTTGTGGGTGTCTTCGCGCTTCTTGACCGCGGTGCCACGGGACTGGACGGCGTCCAGCAGCTCGCCTGCGAGGCGCTCTTCCATGGTGTTCTCGTTGCGGCCGCGGGCGGCGGTGATCAGCCAGCGGATTGCCAGCGCTTCGCGGCGCTCGGGGCGGACTTCAACCGGAACCTGGTAGGTCGCACCGCCAACACGGCGGGAGCGGACCTCGACGGACGGCTTCACGTTGTCCAGCGCTTCGTGGAAGACTTCCACGGGCGCGCGCTTGATTTTGGCTTCAACGCGGTCGAATGCGTTGTACACGATACGCTCTGCGACCGATTTCTTGCCATCGATCATCAGGTTGTTCATGAATTTGGTCAGAACGCGGTCGCCGAACTTGGCGTCGGGCAGGACTTCGCGCTTCTCTGCGGCGTGACGACGGGACATCTCGCTCTCTCCTTCTTACTTAGGACGCTTCGCGCCGTACTTCGAGCGGCGCTGCTTACGGTCTTTGACGCCCTGGGTATCCAGAACACCGCGCAGGATGTGGTAACGGACACCCGGAAGGTCTTTTACACGGCCGCCGCGGATCAGAACCACGGAGTGTTCCTGAAGGTTGTGGCTTTCACCGGGGATGTAGGAGATCACTTCGAAACCGTTGGTCAGGCGGACCTTGGCAACTTTCCGCATAGCGGAGTTCGGTTTCTTCGGAGTGGTGGTGTACACGCGGGTGCAGACGCCGCGCTTCTGCGGGCACTGCTCGAGGTGCTGGGACTTCGAAACTTTACGTTTCGGCTGACGCGGCTTGCGGATCAGCTGCTGGATCGTTGGCATTCAGGTATTCCCCGTTTCGCAACATGTCATGCACGCCGGCGCGTGCGGGTTATTTCGCTGCACTTGTGCGTCCACAAGCGCAAAAACCGCAATCGCTCCCATTCCGAGGTGAGACGACGCGGTGAGGTTACAGAGGGCCAGGGTGGTAAAAGTGCCCAGGCCTTGAGACACTGCAATTTTGAATTCGGCTTTCGGAGACGCACTCCGGGTACCGGATATGCGCGCGTATATGGGGAGTCGCGCAGGTTGTCAACAGCGGGCGGGGCAGCTGTGCCCGGGGGCCGCCAGCAGGTGCTTGCCCAAGGGTGGGCCGACCTGCATAGTCGCGGCTGCAGCTTTACATCGCGAAACGGATTTCAGAATGCAAGTCATCGGATTGTGCCGGTTTTCCTACCCGGCCCTTGGCGGGTTCCAGGTCGAGCACGAAACGATGGAGGAGCGTATTGCCTATCTCTATGCCGAGGCGCGGATGGAGGAGCGGTTCCGGCTCTTGGAAACCATTGCCCTGCCCGCCTTCCGCGAGCAGACAGATCCGGATTTCGATCTGATCATGGTCATCGGGGACAGCCTGCCGAAGACGCACCGGGACCGGCTGCACGATCTGACAGCGGGGATGCCGCAGGTCCGGGTCCAGGCTGAGCCGCCCCGCAGGCACCGGGATGTGATGAAAGATGTTCTGAAGGCGGCCCGCCGGGATCCCGACAAGCCCTGCATCGAGTTCCGCCACGACGATGACGACGCGGTATCGGTGGATTTCATTGAACGTTTGCGGGCCACGGCAGAGGACTGCCGCGGGCTGATGCGCAAGAACCGGTCGGTGGCGATCGACTTCAACCGCGGGTATCTGGCCAAGGCTGGCCCTGACGGGATCGAAGCAGAGGAAGGGGTTCATTCCTACCTGGCGGTCGGCCTGGCCATGCATGTGCGCGGCGGCTGCCCGCTGACGATCATGAATTTCGCCCACAACAGGATCAACCGCTTCATGCCCACGGTCACGGTGACCGATGCGCCGATGTTCGT
>JBFOLS010000131.1:0-2765 GCA_040830225.1 Leisingera sp. | reverse complement strand
GGCGTTTTCCTCCAGCCGCACGCCCTGTTCCACCAGGGCGCGGCGGAGTTTCTGACGGGCTTTTCCGCCGATCGCGCGCAATGCTTCATCGCTGTCGATCAGGGTTGCCTGGGCCAGGCGGCCGCGCTGTTTCAGAGCATATGCCATGGCCAGGATCAGTTCCGCGCCGGCAACGCCGCCGCCGATCACGGCCACATGGGCGGGGCCGTCGCCTTCGCGGAAAGCTGCCCACTGGGCGGCGAAACGGCCCAGGGGTTTTGCCGGAATGCCGTGTTCGGCAAAGCCCGGCAGGTCTGGCATCGCAGAAGTGATGCCGATGTCGACCGAGGCTGCGTCATAGGCAATCGGCGGGCGGCCCGGCACATGCACAAGCTGCGCAGCGGTGTCGATGCGGCCGGCTGCGCCCAGCACCACCCGGGCGCCGGCAAAACGGGCCAGGCGCACCAGATCGATGTCCAGTTCCTCCCGTTCATAGTGGCCGGCGACAAAGCCGGGCAGCATGCCGGAGTAGGGCGCGGCGGGTCCGGGGTTGATGACAGTCAGGCGCGCGCCGGGCAGGGGCTTCATGCCCCATTTGCGCAGCACCAGCGCATGGGTGTGGCCGCCGCCCACCAGCACCAGATCGCGGGTCAGCGGCAAGCGGGAGGAGTCCATATCTCTATCTGCCTCTGCAGCGGGCCGGTGCCGGTCAGGCTGTGGCCCTTACTGGACCGCGTCTGGGCGGTCTTCGTTTCTCTGATCCTCGCCCTCGGGTGTGTCATGGGTGGCCCAGTGATGGTCCTCCCCGGCCGAGGGCATGCTCTCGCGGGTTTCTTGCCGGTGGATGTGCACCTTTGCAATGAAATTCGCCGTGATGGGGGCGGTCAGGAACAGGAACAGGGTGATCAACAGCTCATGCACCGAGAAGTATTTCCCGAAGGCCGCGGCATTCAGCAGCGAGGCCAGCAGCACCCCGCCGACACCCAGGGTCGTGGCTTTGGTCGGTGCGTGCAGCCGTGACATCGGGTCGTTGAGCTTGATCAGCCCGTAGGAGCCGACAATGCCGAAGATCCCGGCGATGATGAGACAGGCGGCGACAAGGAATTCAAACAGGCTTGCCATGTGATCCCCTCATTCGATGATATTGCCGCGCAGGATAAAGCGCGCATAGGCAACGGTGGAGACAAAGCCGAGCATGGCGATGATCATCGCGCCTTCGAAGAAGATCGCGGTGCCAAGCGCCATGCCGTAGAGCACCATGAGTGCTATGGCGTTGATGAACATGGTATCCAGCGCCAGGATGCGGTCGGCGATTTCCGGCGCGGTGACCACTTTCCAGAGGTTCAGCAAAACCGCCAGGGCAAAACAGCCGAAGGCGAATTGGGAAGCTGTCTCGATCATTCGAAAATCTCCATCAGCCGGCGCTCGTAGCGCTGTTTGATTTCGTCGCGCACCGCCTCCGGGTCCGGGGCGTCAAGGCAATGGACCAGCAGGCAGTGCCCCTCGTCCGAGACATCCGCCGAAAGAGTGCCGGGGGTCATGGTGATGGTCCCGGCCAGGGTGGTGATTGCCTCGGGCGTTTTAAGGTCAAGCGGAATGGTGATCCAGTTGGGACGCCGTTCGGAATTGGGTTTGAAGAGAACGATGCGGGCAACGACGATATTGGCCTGAATGATGTCCCAGAGTACGACCAAGACGTATTCAACAGCCTTGAACGGGCGGCTGATGCGCGGGCGGTCGGGCCAGTAGGGCTGGGTGACAAAGGGGATGAGGATCCCGAGCATAAAGCCGAAGACCAGTGAATTCAGCGACCAGCCGTTGACCAGCAGCAGCCAGGTGCCTGTCAGCAGAAGTGTCAGAAGGGGGTGCGGGACAAGCCGCCTGAGCAGTTTCATTGTGCCTCCTTCCCAAGCACGGCTTCGATGTATTCCGCCGGAGCATAAAGCTGGGCAGCGGTTGCCTCGGCGTAATGCGTGGCAGGACCGGCGAAGACGGTCAGTGCTACCAGCCCGCCCAGCAGGGCAAAGCATGCGACAAAGGGCAGTTGCGCCGGCCGCTCTGCTACGGCTGCTTCGCCGCTGTCCCCGGGGGCTTGCAGTTCTTCCGAAGGCAGCCCATGGCCCTTCCAGAACAGGATAGAGCCGGCCCGGGCCATGCCGATAATGGTGATCAGGGACCCCACCAGGATCACGCTCCAGATCCAGGCTGCCAGATCCGCGCCGCGGGTGGCGTCCAGCACCAGCAGCTTGCCCAGGAAGCCGGACAGCGGAGGCATGCCGGTGAGGGCAATGGCGGCTGCAAAGAACAGGGCCGAGATCAGCCCGGTCTGGGCCATCGGCTTGTTGACGAAGATCCAGGGGCCTTGTCGCTCGACCACCAGGTCGGCAACCAAGAACAGCAGCGCCGCAGCCAGGGTCGAGTGCACCAGGTAGTAAAGCGCAGCCGCGGCGGCGGTCTCGGTGAACAGCGAGATCGCAATCAGCAGCGTGCCCATGGAGGCGATGGCGCCAAAGGCTGCGACCCGGCCGATCTTCTTGGACCCCAGGACGCCGATGGCGCCGGCAATCAGGGTCAGCAAGGCGGCGGGCAGCAGCCAGGCCTCGCTGAGGCCGGTGGTGGCCGCGACATCGGGCCCGAAGACCAGCGTGAACATGCGCAGGATCGCATAGGCGCCGACCTTGGTCATGATGGCGAAAAGCGCCGCGACCGGGGCAGGTGCATTGGCATAGGCCGAGGGCAGCCAGAAATGCAGCGGCAGCAGCGCCGCCTTGATGGCAAAGACCAGC
>JBFOLS010000130.1:0-11596 GCA_040830225.1 Leisingera sp. | reverse complement strand
TGTCCGGCTTGATCACCAGCGCCTTCAATGTGGCGAATTGAGGGTCTGAAGTCTCCTCATAGAGCCTGCGCAAGGCCGTCAGGCGGCGCCAGCCGGAGATCAGGCCATGGGTGCGGGGGCCGAAGGCATCCTCCAGCGGCACCACTTCGGCCGGGGTCTGCTGGCCGCGGGCGCGGATCGACTCGATCAAGGACGTCAGCTCTTCCTCATCCTGCTCAATCCGGTCGCGCACCAGGTGGTTCTCGTCGATCCTGTCCAGCGGCAGCTCTTCGATCATCAGCCCCTTGGCACGGGCTGTTTCCAAAACGCCGGAGAGTTCCTGCAGCGCGGCCTGCGCCGAGGCATCAGACGCGACCTGGGCAATCGGCGCAGCGCCGACGCTGGCGGCGCTGCCAAGGGCTGGTTTCGCGGCGGGTGCCGCCGCCAGGTAATCTGCCTGTGCCGGGGAGAGCCGTTTGCGTTTTGCCATGTCCTGTCCTCATGTTTCCAGCCGCAGATGATGCCGGAACTTCCTTGTTAGAGCCTTAGCCCGCCGCGCGCTGTTCTGCCTCGCTCTGCAACGCCTCGCGCCGCCAGACCCCGATCAGCAGCCTCTTGAAGGCAGCATAGGTCTCGTCGAAGGTTTCCCGGCCGCGGGCATAGGTCTCGCGGTTGAAGTCGCGGTAGTCGGCCTCGTAGATGCCGCTCACCTGCTCGCCGGCCTGGCCGATCAGCGCGGTGTAATCCTGTTTGTGGGGGCTGAGCACCCGGCCCATATAGGCCTGCATCAGCGCCGCCAGTTCCCCCTGCTGGGCACCGTCATAGCGGGTGATCACCGTGCGCACCGCATCCCATTCAAACGCCAGCCCGGGCCGGCCAAGCGCACGGGCGGCGAGGTTCTCGCCCTCCTCGATGCTGGCGAAGGTGGAATGCAGCATGTCGAAGAAACGGCCCGTCGAGTCGAACTCCAGAAAAGACGCGCCCATCGGTACCAACAGGATATCCGCGGCGCTGAGCCCATTGATGGTCAGGTATCCAAGAGCAGGGGGAGTGTCGATGAAGATCACATCATACTGGTCCAGCACACCGTCGGCCTCCAGCCGTTCGGTGAGCGCGTCCCACAGCTTCCAGGAGCGCGCGGCCATCCGCCAGACCGGGATCTGGAACTCCGCCCAGTAGAGGTTCAGCTGGGCGCCGATCAGGTCGATGT
The DNA here is from genome assembly GCA_040830225.1 of Leisingera sp. Classification (GTDB taxonomy): domain Bacteria; phylum Pseudomonadota; class Alphaproteobacteria; order Rhodobacterales; family Rhodobacteraceae; genus Leisingera. The sequence continues at coordinate 10,407 of JBFOLS010000130.1, read as the reverse complement.
TGGGCCAGTGGGTGGTCTGAATGACATCCTGCGCGGTCATCTCCATTGCCGCATCCAGCGCTTCGTCCAGCGGCTGGGGGGGATCGCCGCGGTCGAGGCGGCGCTGGTTTTCCAGCCGCAGATGCTCGCCGTAGTGGCGCGCCAGCAGCGGGAAGGCGGTCTGCCATTCATCCTCGACGCGGCCGCCGAAAATCGAGGTCATCGAGCCCTGGCTGTCGAGATCGATCACCAGAACCTTGTAGCCGTCCAGAGCCGCCGACATCGCCAGATGCGCCGCAGTGGAGGTCTTGCCGACGCCGCCTTTGAAGTTGGCCACCGCGACCATTTTCGCGGGCAGGCCCTCGGGGCGGTAGGGGATGTATTCCTTGGCCTTGGATCCCTGCGCCCCGAAGAAGGCCCTGAGCCGCAGCACCTCGTCGAGGGTGAACCACTTGGCGCCGCCTTCGGTCTCGGAGCGGCCCTGGGGCAGATCGGGGTTGGCTTTCAGCACCCGGCGGAAATGGGCCTGGGCGACGGGGATCAGGTAGCGGGTGATCTCCCAGGTGGAGAACACCCGCAGCTCCTTGCGGCCTTCCTCGTTCATGCCGCGGCTGGCGAGATCGGCGCGGCCTTGCGCGCAGGCGGTAGCGATCTCGGCAAAGCCCGCGGTGCTGGTGGGGGCATCCAGATCGGCCAGAGCGGCATCCGGATCGATGCTGAAATAGGGAGGAAGGCTTGTGCTGCCCTTGTGGATATCTCGCGCCATGAGGATCTGCCTGCTGTGATCAAGCCTTGCGGCTCTGCCGGTGTCTTATGCTCTTTATGCAGCCCTATGTGCCGCCTTTTTGGCAGAATAGCAAAAAACAGCGCACATGGAAGAGATATGCGCACATGACCCTCTTTTTCTAAGCAAATCCGGCAGTTGCAGCAGGGGAAAGCGGTGGCGGTCAGGGCGCTTGAAAATAATCTGCCCTGTTAATTATGAGTTATTTATTAGTTACAGGGACAGGACGAGTCGCGCAAAGCCCTTTTTTCATTGGCGATCAGGGCGGATTTTTCGGGACAGGCGACTCTGAAACCCCGTTCAAACGACTCCGAAACCCCGGCAAAGCGATTCCGATCCCCCGTTGCGGGGCCATGTGGATAACCCTAGGGTGAGCGTAATCAAAACCACGATAAAACGAGTCGCCAAAAGGGGCATGAGATCCCGGCGATGCAGCAGCAGACTACGGGCAGGCAGATGGCAGCAGAGCTGACAGCGGGCGGGATTCCGCCGGAAGGGCAGGGGGATTTTTTCCTTTGCGATATCTTCGGGGCGATCCCGAAGAATGACCTGGCGTCGATGGAGCATCCGCTGTTCAGCCTGGGCACACGGCCGGACCGGCGCATTCTCAATTACCGGCACAACGGCGCCGAGATCACCGTGACGCCCTCGGTCAAGGGGCTGGCGACGATCCATGACAAGGACATCCTGATCTTCTGCATCAGCCAGCTGATGGCGGCGCTGAATGCCGGGCGGCAGGTGAGCCGCACCCTGCATCTGAAGGCGCATGACCTCTTGGTGGCCACCAACCGCGAGACCAGCGGTGACGCCTACCGGCGCCTGCGCGAAGCCTTCGAGCGGCTGGCGGGCACCCGCATCACCACCAATATCGTCACCGGCGGCCCCGGGTTCGAAAAGGAGGTCACCACCGGCTTCGGCCTGATCGAGAAATGGGAGATCGTGCGCAAGGCGCGCGGCGGCAAGATGGTCAGCGTGGCGGTGACGCTCAGCGAATGGCTCTACCGCGCGGTGCTGTCGAAATCGGTGCTGACGCTCAGCCGCGATTACTTCCGGCTGCGGAAGCCGCTGGAGCGGCGGATCTATGAATTGGCGCGCAAGCACTGCGGGCGGCAGAACAGCTGGCAGGTCTCGGTGGAGACGCTGCTGAAGAAATCGGGATCCGCCTCGCCGCGGCGGGTGTTCCGCAAGATGATCCGCGACATGATCGCGGCGCAGCCGCTGCCGGACTACGCGCTGGAGGAGCTGGAAGGCGATGTGATCCGGTTTTCCCAGAAGGCGGCCGTGACTGAGGCGGTGCTGAACGCGCCGCAGCTGAAACCGGCGACCCTGGAGGAGGCGCGCGCCCTGATCCCCGGCGCCGATGCCTATGCGCTGGAGGCGGAATGGCGCGCCATGTGGGTGCGTTCCGGCAGCCCGCGGCTGAGGGCGCCGGATGCGGCGTTCCTGGGCTGGGTCCGGAAACGCGCGGCAGAATAGCCGGGCCTGCGCCCCGGGGGCGCCGGTCATCCGGGTATTTGGGACCGGAAAGAAGCGGCCGGCGGGCGGGTCAGGCCAGCGCCCGTTCGAAGCGCCAGACCGTGAGGGTGAAGCTGCCGTTCGGCACTTCCAGTGCCTCGTCATGTTCACCTGTGCAGGCCCAGCCGCATTTGCGGTAGAAGCGGGCGGCGCGCTCATTGCCGATGGAGCAGGCCAGGATGGCGCGCTCATGGCCTGCTTGCCGGATGCGGCCTTCAGCGTCCCGGACCAGCGCCTGCGCCGCGCCGCTGCCGCGGGCGGCCGGGGCCAGGTAAAGCTGGTAGAGCTCATTGCCGCGGATCATGGAAAAGCCCAGGAGCCGGTCTTCGGCCCGGGCCACCCTGGTGGCGGGCAGATGCCTGGCAACCCGGGTTTTAAAACTTTCCAGCGTTCTGAGCCGGGTCAGGGCCAGGGGCACGATGGCGGCATGGGCCTCGTGCCAGCCGCTGTGCCAAAGCGCGGCGAGGGCGGCGATGCCGCCGGGGCGGGCGTTTTCAAAGGTGATTTGCATGGGCGCAGATTAGGGGCCGGCTCTGCCTCCGGCAATTGCCGGGGCCTGGGTTTTCAGGTCAACATGATTGACCAAATGTTTCGCGCGCGAAACATTTGGTCCGATCTGGACCTATTTTTGGGATGCCGCAAGAAGAGGGCAGGGGCGCAAAATAACAGGCCCGCCTCACCCCCTGCGGCTGAAGCGGGCCCAGACAGGCTGCGGCCCTCCCCCCGGGCTGCGCCTTCCACGCGGCGGCTCCCCCTCAGCCGCTGCAGTTTTTCATGCGCCGCCCTTCAGGTGCCCTCCTTCAGGGCTTGGGACATGCTGGCCATCACCGGGCTGATCAGATAGTCGGCCAGGGTCTGGCGGCCGGTTTCGATCATCGCCTGGGCCGGCATGCCGGGCAGCGCCTTTACATTGGGCAGCGCTTGCAGCGCGTCTTCCTGAATGCGGATGTGCACCGGGTAAAAGGCCTGGCCGGTGACCCGGTCAAAGCTGCTGCCGGCCGCAACCATCACCACTTCGCCCTGAACCGGCGGGGTGGAGCGGAAGCTGTAGGCGGTCAATTGCACCCGCGCCTGGCTGCCCATGGCCACCTCGTCGATATCCTCCACCGCAACCCGGGTTTCCACCAGCAGGCCCGCATCCTCGGGCATCAGCTCCAGCAGCGTCTGGCCGGGATCCACCACTTGGCCCAGAGTGTTGATCGATAGCCCCACCACCCGGCCGCCGCGCGGCGCCCGAATGACTTGGCGCTCGGCTACGTCCAGAGTCGCGTCGATGCGCTGACGCAGATCCAGGACCAGCTCCTGCACCTCTTGGCTTTCGGCGGCGATCCGCGCCGCTCGGTCGCGCCCGGCTTGCAGCTGCCGCTCGTGCATCTCGCCGATCCGTTCCAGGATATTGCCGCGGTCGCTTTCCAGCGCCCCGAGGGTGCCAAGAAGGCCGCTTTGTTGCATCTGGCGCTGGCTGATGCGGGTTTTCGGAACCAGGCCCTTTTCGAACAACCCGGTGAGGTCGGCGAGCTCCGCCTGCACCAGCGTTAGCTGTTCTTCGGTGGCCTTGATGCGGGCATCACGCCCCTTCAGCTGGTCGCCCAGCTGGGTGATGCGGCCTTGGATGATGTCCATCTGTCCCTGGTAGAGCGCCCGGTTGGAGATCAATAGATCGCGCTGCACCGCCACCAGTTGCGCCAGATCCGACGCCTGGGCGGTGAGCTCAAGCAGCTCCGGCCCCGGCTGCATCTGCGTCTGGTCACTGCGTTCCGCCTGCAGCCGCGCCTGCTGCGCCAGCAGGCTGGCCAGCTGGCCGTTCAGGATCGCTATTTGCGCCTGGATCCGGCGGCCGTCGAGCCGGGCGATCACCTGGCCTTCGGCGACCCGGTCGCCTTCGGCCACATTGAGTTCGCGCAGGATGCCGCCTTCGAAATGCTGCACCGCCAGCCGGTCGCCGGCCACGTTGAAGGCGCCGGAAGCCACCACAGCGCTGGTCAGCTCCGCCTTGGTGGCCCAGTACACCAGGCCGCCGAACAGGCCGAAGCCGCAGACCAGCAGCCACATGACCAGCTGGCGCACCCGGGTCGGAGGGTGTTTGGGCAGCGGCACATCCAGGCTGCTGCCGGCAGGCATCAGATCGCGGAAACCGGTTTTTGCAGGGGCCGGCGTGCGCCCTATCTCAGCGGGGCTGCGGGTTTCATGGTCCACCAGGCTCATGCGCTTGCTCCTTCATTCCGGCGGGGTGTCTCCTGATGGCCCGGGCTGTCCGCCCCCTGGTCCGGGCCGCCGTCTTCCTGGCTGCGGTGCCGGAAGGGAGCAATCTTGGGATCGTCCTGATGCGCCTGGGTCCGGGCCAGCGGCTGCACCGCGGCCTCGATCACCTGGCGGGCCTCGCCGAAGCGGGCGATGCGGCCTTCCTGCAACAGCGCCGCATGGCTGACCCGGCGCAGCAGGCTGAGCCGGTGGGTCACCGCCACCACCGTGGCGCCGCGGGCGCAGGCGGCTTCGATGGCCGAGGCCAGCGCCTCCTCGCCCTCGGGGTCGAGATTGGCATTGGGTTCATCCAGGATGATCAGTTTGCGGTTTCCGAAGAAGGCGCGCGCCAGGCCGATGCGCTGGCGCTGGCCTGCCGAGAGGAACTCGCCGCGCGGACCCACTTCGGCGTTGTAGCCGCCGGGCAGGGCCAGGATCATTTCATGCACCTGCGCCAGTTTGGCGGCTGCCACCACATCCGAGGGGCGTGCCTCCGGATCCATCAGCGCGATGTTTTCCGCCACCGTGCCTTGGAACAGTTCGACCCGCTGTGGCAGGAAGCCGATATGCTGGCCGATCTGCGCCGGATCCCAGTCCGAAAGCGCGGCATCGTCAATGCGGATATGGCCGCGCACCAGCGGCTGCAGCCCGGCCAGCGCTTGAACCAATGTGGTCTTGCCGGCCCCCGAGGGGCCGATCAGCCCCAGCGACTGGCCGGGCTTCAGCTCGAGAGTGATGTCCAGCAGCAGCGGATCCGGGCGGCCGGGCAGCACCACGGTGGCGTTTTCCACCGAGAGCCGGCCTTGCGGATCCGGCAGCTCCAGCCGCTCCGGTTCACGGCCCAGATGGGCGAGGAATTCATTCAGCCGCGCCTGCGCGCCGCGCGCCTTCAGGAAGGAGCGCCAGCCGGAGATCGATTGTTCCACAGGCGCCGCGGCGCGGCCCAGCAGGATCGAGGCGGCAATCATCAGCCCCGGCGTCAGCTGGTTGTTGATCACCAGCACCACGCCGACGCCCAGCACCGCGATCTGCAGCCCCATGCGCACCGCTTTGGCCAGCGAGGTGATCAGCGCCACCCGGTCGGTGGCCAGCGTGTTGAACACCAGGGCGGAAAACGCCTTGATCTGCCAGCGCGCGATCAGCGGGCGGGTCTTGCCCATGGCGTGGATGAGGCTGGCGTTCTGCATCATCTCGCCCACGGCGGCATTGGTCTCAGAGGCCTGTTTAGTGGCCTCCTCCATCGGCGCCCGGGCCAGCATTTCGCCCAGCAGCGCCAGGGTGAACAGCAGCGTCAACCCGGCCAGCGCCACCAGGCCCAGGATTGGGCTGAACATGAAGATCAGCGCCAGAAAGATCAGCGACCAGGGCGCGTCCAGCAGCGCCAGGAACAGCGGGCTGGTGACAAAGCCGCGCAGGTCCTGGATATCGCGGACGGGCTCTGCCTGGCGCAGGTGTGGCGGCAGGCGGCCGCTGATCATACCTTCCAGAACCGCCGGGCTGAGCCGCGCCTCCAGCCGGGATCCGAGCCGCGCCACCAGGCGCTGGCGGATCATGTCGAAGAGAAAAAAGAACACCAGCGCAATTGCAGCGCCGGTGGTCAGGGCAATCAAAGTAGGAATGCTGCCCGAGGCCATGACCCGGGCAAACAGTTGCAGCATGTAGAGCGGCGCTGTCAGGACAAGGAGGTTCACAAAGATGCTTGCCGTGAAAATGGCGGCGAGCACCCCCCGTTGACCATCAAATACCCGTCTTACCTTCATTGTCGTAGCCCCCCGGCTGCACGAATTGAAGTTATAAAATCTGGAGAACAGCGCCCTGGTCCAAGGATGCAATCCTTGGCCGGGGACCAAATCGCTGTCCTGAACCAGGGCTGGACGGGCCCAGGATTAACTCCCGGGCCCGTCGTTCCTATGGCTCAGACGGCTTCCGGACCCCAGATGTTGTCGAAACCATCATCAAAGCCGGTGTCGGATGTCAGCACCCGGATAGCTTCATACGATCCTGCATCACCGGTGGTCACTGCGTTGATGCCGACACCGCCGATCGGAATCGCGTCCTGGCCCAGCGAGCTGTAGTAGCTCTCGTTGTTGGTCAGGCCGAGGATCTTAACCTTGGCTCCGCCCACTTCGATTTTGGTGTTGGTGCCGTTGTCGGTGACGGTTGCGCCGCCGCCATCCAGTGCGGCAAAGGCATCCTGCGCCGAGGTGCCAGCGCCGTCGCCCACGGTGGTGACACGGAACAGCAGCACGTCGTGGTCCTGATCGATGTCGAAGTCGCGGATGACGTCGCAACCGTCTGTGGACGAGAACTCGGTGCCATCCCACTCCAGGTCGATGACGAAGACGTCCTTGCCGTTGCCACCGGACAGCTTGTCATCGCCTTCGCCGCCCTTCAGCCAGTCGTTGTAGTCGCCAGCGCCGCCTTTCAGGGTATCGTTGCCGCTACCGCCATCCAGGAAGTCGTTGCCGGTGCCGCCATCCAGGAAGTCATCGTCGGCTTCACCGTACAGGCAATCACGGTCTTCACCGCCGCGCAGGGTGTCATAGCCGTCGCCGCCTTCCAGCACGTCTTTGCCGGCACCGCCATTCAGGCGGTCATTGCCGTTCTCGCCATCCAGGAAGTCATCGCCGTTGTCGCCATTGAGACGGTCATTGCCTTCACCGCCGCGCAGAACATCGTTGTCTTCGCCGCCGAACAGCTTGTCGTTCTGGTTGCCGCCATACAGCGTGTCGTTGCCGTTGCCGCCATAGAGAACGTCACGACCGTCTTCGCCATGCAGCACGTCATCCTGATCGTCGCCTTTCAGGGTGTCGTTGCCGGTGCCACCGTAGAGCAGGTCTTCGCCGCCCTGACCGTGCAGGCAGTCGTCATCGCCATCGCCGTACAGGGTATCATCACCATGGCCGCCTTTGAGGATGTCGTCGCCATCGCCGCCATGGGCATGGTCGTCGCCGCGCTCGCCGTAGATGACGTCATTGCCGCCTTCGCCGAAGATGGTGTCATTGCCGGAACCGCCGCGGATGACGTCATTGCCGTCCGGGCCGTCGTCATAAGGCGTGTAGCAGTCCGGGCAGTCGACTTCGCGCAGGCCGTCTTCCATTTCGGCATGCGCCACAGTATCGCCGTTCGGCTCTTCATCGTCGCAGCAATCCCAGTCGATGTCGTAGTAGTGCTTGTCGCCTTCGGTGCCCAGGTTGTTGCCATGGTCGCCGAAGATCAGGTCGCCCTGGGCGCCGCCTTCCAGCACGTCGTTGTTGGAACCGCCGCGCATGGTGTCGCTGCCGGCACCGCCGTTGACGTCGTCAGCTCCGGAGCCGCCGTCCATCAGGTCGTCGCCGCGGCCGCCCTGCATCAGGTCGTTGTCGGCTTCACCGAACATGGTGTCGTTGCCGCCCTGGCCGTCCATGGTGTCGTTGCCGTCGCCGCCCAGCATGCAGTCGTCGCCGTCGACCTGCTCGTCCTTGTTGCCGGTGCCGCTGTCGGCGCCGAAGTCGAGGTCGTCGCCCTGGCCCTGGCGCTCGTCGCCGAACATTTCGTCGTCGCCGGAGCCGCCGATCACCAGGTCATCGCCGAGGCCGCCTGCCATGCGGTCGTTGCCGCCCTGGCCATGCATGCGGTCATCGCCGTCGCGGCCGTACATGGTGTCATGGCCGTCATATTCGGTTTCGCCGGACTGGCCCTGGTCGCCCCACATCCAGTCGTCGCCGCCTTCACCGTCCATGCAGTCGTCGCCGAGGTCGCCGTACATGTAGTCACCGGCATCGCCGTCTTCGTAGCTGTAGTCGCCGTCGGCGTCGTCGCCGAACAGGACATCATCGCCGTTGCCGCCGAACACGCTGTCCTGCTGTTCGCCGCCGAGGATGGTGTCGTTGCCGTTTTCGCCTTCGATGTAATCGCAGCCTTCTTCACCGTCCATCCAGTCGTCGCCGTCGTAGGTCTGGTTGCTGGCATCGCCGCCGAACATGGTGTCGTTGCCGGAGCCGCCTTCCATCAGGTCGTCGCCGCCCTGGCCTTCCATGTAGTCTTGGCCTTCTTCGCCATCGAGGCGGTTGTTGCGCTGGTTGCCGTAGACCGCGTCATCGCCGGCACCGGCTGAGGCGTTGTCGGCGGCGTTATGATCGTTCAGATTGATCACATTGCCATCGGTGCCGCCCCATTCGGTGACGTCATTGTTGTAATCGGGATCGAACTTGTCGTCGCTGAACCGGATCCGGCATGTCGGATCGCAGACATCCCAGTCAGGATTTCTGTCTTCAATACCCATGGTGAATTTCCTCCTCGTTAACTGTTCGGGGCTGAGCAGCGGGCTGCTGCCCGGGTCCGTGCCCCCGCCAGCGCCGCGCCCCGGGACGCATCCCGTGGCAGACAGGCGCAAAAAGGCGTCGTAATGCCTTCTGGGTTGTATTGCAGCGCATCTGCGCCTTTGCCGATGCCCCCAAATGGGGACAAAATGGCGATTTATGCGCCTGGTTTCCCGGCTGACAGTTGCCAGCCGGTGCGGCTTTCAAGCGCTGCGGCAGCGGCCTGGGCCGCGTCCTGCAGGGGCGCGTGCCACCAGGCGCCTGCCGCCAGCGCGGCGGCGGCCAGCACAAGCGCCGCCAGAATCCTGCCGCGGTGGCGCGGCGGCGGCGCCGCCTGGGCCAGCGCTTCGGCCACCGCGGCCTTCAGCACCGGTTCGAATTCGATCCGGAGCGCCCCCTCCATCCGGTTCACCGCCTCTTCCAGATGGTCGATGCGGGCGGTCAGCGCGGCGCGGTCGGCCGCCGCCTTCTGCGCGGCCTGTTCGCCCAACCCCTGATTGAGTGTGGTGAACATCTCGGCGATGCGCTTGTGCAGCGCCACGAGATCGGCCTGGGCCGCCAGCGGCGCCTGGCCCTCGCGCAAGGCGGTGGCGATCTGCGCCAGCACCGCCGGATGCAGCCGCGGCGGCTGGGTCGGCGTGTCCCGGCTCTCGGGCTTGCGGTCCGGGGCAGGCTGCGGGGAGGGCTGCGCCTGGGCCGGCTTCCGGGCCACCGCCGGGGCGGCTTCCGGGCTGCCGGCCGGAGCCGGCGGGCCCTGCACGGGGGCGTCGAGCGTCAGCTTGTTCATGACGCCCTCCCCAGTGAGGCCTGCCAGGTCAGCCGCTGCGCCATCTCGGCGCGACCCGCGGACTGCAGCTTGGCCAGCACCCGCTTGGCATAGGTGTTGAAGGTCTGCTCCTTGAGGCCGGCGATATGCGCCGCCTCGCGGTTGGTCAGCCCCAGCTGAATGAGCGCCGCCACCCGCGCCTCCGACGGCGACAGCCCCATTTTCTGGGCCAGCATCTCGATGCGGGTGCGGTCGGGCTGGCGTGGCAGGATCGCCACCACCAGCGGCTGGTCAGAGCCGGCGCAGCGATAGCGGGTCAGCGACACCGGCAGCCGCATGCCGCTGTGGCGGTCCTCCAGGAACAGGATCAGCTCGCGCGGCCGGCCGGCGCTGCCGCGGCTGCTGCGGGCGCATTCCGCCACCGCCGCATAGAAGCCCGCGGTCTCGCCCGGGCTGGCGCAGCTGAGGCGGCCGGAGCCGTCGCTGAGCAGTGCGCCGCCGTCCAGCATGTCGCGGCCCGATTCATTGCAATGCAGCAGCTGCCCTTCGCCGTCGAGCACCAGCACCGCCGAGTCGGTCTTCTTGGAAATCGTCCACAAGAGCGCGCTGGTCACCGCCGCCTGGGTCTCGCCCGCCAGTTCGCGCAAGCTGTCCTCGCGCAGCACCGGCCAGATCGCCTGCAGAATATCGCCGCAATGGGCGTCATGCGGCCCGCCCTCAAGGCGCAGCGCAATCAGATCCTCGCTGCCGTCCTCGAAGCGGCAGGAGAACAGCGCCCAGCCGCCCCCGTCCGCCAGCTCTGCGGCCAGATCCGCCGGCAG
>JBFOLS010000129.1:0-18578 GCA_040830225.1 Leisingera sp. | reverse complement strand
GCCACAGCCAGGCCTGGCCCGGATGCCAGTGCCGCACGTCCTCGCGCCAGATCACCGTCGGCCCGGCGCGGGCGGCGGGAACGCCTGTGGCAAAGCGGAAATGCCAGCTGGCAAACAGTACCCTGCCGCAAGGCACATTCCGGCGGCAGCCGAGGCCGCCGGTCGGGGTTGCCAAATCCCGGTCGACGCGTGCAAAACCGGCAGCAGGTTCGGTAAAAGGATTTGCAGCGAATGATTACCCCTGTTCTCCTGTGCGGCGGCTCCGGCACTCGGCTGTGGCCGCTGTCGCGCAAAAGTTACCCCAAACAATTTGTACCGCTGACCGGCGAGGAAACCCTGTTTCAGGCCTCGGCCCGGCGACTATCGGGGCCAGGCTTTGCCAACCCGCTGGTGCTGACCAATTCCGATTTCCGCTTTATCGTCACCGAGCAGCTAGCGGGCGTCGGCATTGACCCGGGCGCGATCCTGATCGAACCTGCTGGGCGCAATACCGCGCCGGCGGTGCTCGCGGCCGCGCTGTGGTTGCAAGACAGCGATCCCGAAGCACTGATGCTAGTGGCTCCCTCGGACCATGTGGTGCCCGATGCCGAGGCCTTCCGCGCCGCGGTGGAGGCGGGCGAAAAGGCGGCGCAGGCGGGTCTGCTGGTGACCTTCGGCATCACTCCGGACCGGGCCGAGACCGGCTATGGCTATCTGGAGCTGGAGGGGAAACCAGGCTGCGGCGCGCCACAGCCCATCGGGCTCAAGCGGTTTGTCGAGAAGCCAGATACGGAAACCGCGGAAGAGATGCTGGCCTCGGGGCAGTATCTGTGGAACGCAGGGATATTCCTCTTTTCGGTCCGGGCGATCCTGGCGGCCTTCCAGGCCCATGCGCCGGAGCTGCTGGCACCGGTGCAGGCGGCAGTGGATCAGGGGCAACCCGACCTCGGTTTCCTGCGACTGGACCCGACGGCCTGGGACGGCGCCGCGGATATCTCGATCGACTATGCAGTGATGGAGCGGGCGGCCAATCTAGCGGTGGTACCCTTTGCCGCGGGTTGGTCTGATCTCGGCGGCTGGGATGCGGTCTGGCGCGAGGCCGGGCCGGATCAAGACGGCGTGGTGACGGCGGGCCCGGCCACCGCAATTGACTGCACTCGCAGCCTCCTGCGCTCGGAGAGCGAAAGGCTGGAGCTGGTCGGCATCGGGCTCAAGGACGTGATCGCGGTGGCAATGCCGGATGCGGTGCTGGTGGCCGCAGCGGACCGCGCCCAGGACGTGAAACGGGCGGTGGCAGTGCTTCAAGAAAAACAGGCGAAGCAGGCCACCGAATTCCCCAAGGACCACCGCCCCTGGGGCTGGTACGAGAGCCTGGCGATCGGCGACCGGTTCCAGGTCAAACGCATCCATGTGCACCCGGGCGCGGCGCTCTCCTTGCAGAGCCACCACCACCGCTCAGAGCATTGGATCGTGGTCGAGGGCACCGCGAAGGTGACGATGGACGGCAGAGAGCAACTGGTGACCGAGAACCAGTCGGTCTACATCCCTCTGGGTGCGGTGCACCGGATGGAGAACCCCGGCAAGGTGCCGATGGTGCTCATCGAGGTGCAGACCGGCAGATACCTCGGCGAGGACGACATCATCCGCTACGAGGATATCTACGCCCGCGGCCAGGGCGCCAAGGGCTGAGGCGGGCAGGCTGCGACGATCACCTCTTCGCTGACACTGTTCAAGGACCTGCACCGCGCCGAACGCTGCATGCTGGTCTGCAACGGCCCGTTACTGAACCGGATGGACTTCGGCTTTCTGCACAACAAGGCCGTGTTCGGGTTCAATAAATCTATCTCGAGCTGAAAATTCGCCTTTTTCCTCGCCATCTGGCGACCACTCACGTGGTTCAGCGCGAGGCTGTAGACCGGGTTATCGTCGCGACGCACGCCACCGAACGGCTTGCTACCTAGAAGAGGTTCTATGGAGAAATTTCCCGGACCCAGAATGAATCTACGCTACTGACCAACGATCCGGAGAAGTTGGGCAAGCCTCTCCAGAAAGAAACTGGGATCCGACCTGAAGCGCTGTAGAGCTGGTACGTGCGCCAAGAGCGGGACGGAAACAGCGTCTCAACAGACGACCAAACAAGAATCAGGAGAAGATCGAAGACATGAGATCCCAGGCCAACGAGCAGAAAGAACAGGCACCTGAGACCCCGCTGCTGCCTTACTTGTTTGACAACCGCATTCAGAAAATTGAAAACAGGCGAAACCGCTCCACCTGAGGGCGATTCAACGATGAACGATGCACGATCTAATGCCCGCGTCGTACTTGGGCTGGCAGCAGGCAGCTGATCAACGGAAACGGCCGGAACCAGCAACAGGCTTGGAAGAGGCTATTAAGGCGCTTCAGAAGCACGCTGAGGTGGGTGGGAAAGGTGAGCAGGCCACCTGCCCTTCCCACCTCCGTTCTGACCTCGCTCGCTGCTGCAGTTGTGTCCAACAACCAAGCGCTTGCCGACCTTGCCACCATCACCGCAACTGAGCTGAAGTTGACCTGTGTTCTTGTCGCCTCGCTGATGACCGCAGCCAGCGAGGAGCAACAGTAGCTGATCGAGGTGACCAGCAAGGTGATCCAGAACCTCCACAGAAATAGCAGATTACTGGGCGCCCCGAAGCAGGTAGAAATGGGGGATGGACGTGGCTCAACAGGCGCTTGTCAACCGGGAATTGCAGCTAGGCACGGAGCTGGCCCATGAGGTACAGGGAGAGGAGCTGGAGCGGTAATGCGTTTCGATCAGCATCACACAACCGGCAAATTTGCCCGTGCCATTCGCGTGGCACGCCATGCCACTCCTCGTGCCGTGGGCCATTTTTCGGCCTTCGAAGCCCTTGGAAATATGACCTCACAAGGTGCTGCCATCTTTGACTTGCCAACATGACAATTTCACAAACAAAAACAGCACTTTGCGCTGTTTTGCAGCTTGCTGCGTTATGTGTGGTACAAATCTGAGGCCTCTGGGCCGAAACTGGCGTCCGAAAGCAACCGGTAAGCCGTTCGACTGATTGGCTTTCCCGCCTGCGAAGCGGGCCGCTACGGCGGAATTCCTCCCTGAATTATGCTGCTTCCCCGCTTTTCCTGGGCACTTCCCGGGAAACTGCATAGAACTTTTCCTGACAGCAGGGAAGGAAGGCAGTCATGCAAAATCCGCCTTGAACACCTCCAATACCCGCCCAGGTTCGCAATGGTCGGAGACTGCTCGTTGAGATACTGAGGTTCCCAAGCTCGGCCTCCGTCAGCGCGGCACCACAAGCTCTTGGATCGTACAGTGGCGTGCCGATGGCAGGACCCGCAAGCAGACACTCGGGCGCGCAGGTGCGTTTCCCCTGCCCCGGGCCCGAAAACTGGCCCGCGCGCTGCTTGATGGCGCAGAAGCAGGTCCCATTCCGGACACCTCCCCTTCAGCCGCCGCTACCTCAAGGATCTCGCCCCAGATGGGAACCGGCCACGCAGCACGCACACGACGCCGAACACCTCATTGCTCCTTATCTGGGTAGCAAGCATTTCAGTCAGGCGACACGGGCAGATTTGGCTTTCTGGAAAGATTAACTGCCTGGCAGCGCCGCCAACGCCAACCACGCATTGGCCGTTTGTCCGGGACGATGCGCCATACGGAGCTGCTTGGTTTGCAGCCGCCCGGCAGCAATCCCTGCAGGGGCTGGAGCACCGCAAGACAAGTTTCATGGGCTCCTATCTCTCCGAGGCCTAGGGGCACGGCCGGAGCCTCCCGCTTCCGCAAGTTCGAAGTCCTCATTGCACAAGCGGCGCACGCTGGACTCGGATGGGGAAATGTCGCCGCTGCTGGAAAATAGCGGGCCTGTTAGGCCTAGCCCGCATCTTTTGCCCTTGCGCAAGCACTGCAGGAAAACCCGCCTGCCAGCCGCCCTCAGCGGCTGGCCAAAGCGCTTTGTTTCCTGTAACAACTGGCAGCACTTGGAACGCGAGGATGCCGCTCAATGATTATATTGCCAAACAAAGGCTTAGCTTTCATTTCCATAACAAAATGCGCCTCGACAACCATCGAATCCGCCTTCAAGAGATACAAGGGTATTTTCATCGGCGGCACCCCTGGCCTGAAACATACTAAATACCGCCAGATCGAGCAATTCATCCTGCCGTTTCTGGAGGCCAAGAAGGTCCAACGGCCGCATTTCTTTGCCGTCACCCGCGAGCCCGCAGACCGGTTAATGAGCTGGTACAAATTCCGCCAGCGGGATGATCTGGCCAATGCCCGCAGCTCCCACCGTTTCAAGAAGAATTTTGTGGAGAACATGTCTTTTGAGGAGTTTGCCGAAGGCGCCCTAGCCCGCAAAGAGCACCCTTTCAAGGTCGAGACCCAGCACTCCTTTGTCGTCAACAGCCAAAACAAGGTGATGGTCGACACCCTAGTGCGGATCGAGTATCTTGATGCTTTCCTGCCGGACTTCCTGCGCGGTTTCAAGATTAAGCCGCCGCAGAAAATGGCCCGCCGCAACATCAGCCCCACCAATAAGGACAAAGGCATGAGCGATGCTCTGCGCGCGGAAATCAACCAATCCGCACTGTTCCGCGAAGATTACGAACTGTACCTGTCCAGCCTCAGCGCGCCGGAGCCGGAGCAGCTGCAAGCCGAAGCTTACAAGGAGACTTGACCCGCGGCCTGCTGGCAGGCCGTGCATGGCATTTTCATATGCGAACCCTGAGCGGCTCCCCCCGCTTGTAGTCTCAAGACGGATCACCTCATGACCTCCAGCACTCTCCTTTCTGTTGTTGTGCCTTTCTACAACGAAACCGCTTTCCTAACCGCAGCAGTTGAATCCGTTTTGACCCAAAGCATCGAAGGCGCGGAGGTGGTTGTCGTCAACGACAATCCCGAGACCTTCAAGCAGGACTATTTCGACAGCTTGGGCTTCCCGGAGAATGTGCGGGTGGTGCACCACCCGCAGAACCTCGGCCTACCCTCGTCGCGCAACACTGGCATTGATGCGGCGACGGGAGACTTCATCGCGTTTCTGGATGCCGATGACTATTACCTGCCGTTGGGACTGCGCCGCCATCTAGAATATGCGCAGCGCAAGGGAGCCGAGATCACCCATGCACAGACCGTCATCACCCATGTCAACCGCACCTCCGGCGACATCATTCCGCCCGACGCCGCCTACATGGGAAAAGCCGCCCGCGGCCGCTACGAGAAGCCGGATGTGATCCAGGCCGGGTTCTTCATCGAATCCAGCTGGTCCAGCATTTATTCAGCAGCGTTCTTGAAAGGCAAAAACGTCCGCTTCGACGAAAGCCAAGTCAAGTTTGAGGATCGCATCTTCGTGGTCGAGGCGCTGCTAGCGGCAGACAGCCTGGCAATCCTTGGCGAGCCCTGCCGGGTCTGGCGCAAGCGCAACAACTCGATCACCACCTCGGCCAAAAGCCATGAAGACCAGCTCCTAAAGCTGAACCTGGTACGCAAGAGTGTCGATCTGTGGCTAAATAAATGCGCTGATCACGGTCGCCACCGCGGCATGTGCGAATTCGTGCGCCAAGCCAGCTACATGATCACCAGGAACGAGAGCTCGCCCTGGTTCGGCTGCTTCGGTTTCAGCGATGATGCGGGCGACGAGGCGCTGACCGGCATGCTGTCGGAGCTTTTCCGCAACCTGCATGCCAGCGAGCAGGATGTCGTCGCCGCCTTTGATGCGCGCTCGCCCCGCTATTCCGCCGATGAAACCGGCAATGGCAGGGTCACGCCACATGACATGTTCCGATTCGTGGATGCGGTGGCCCGCCAAGACTACGACACCGCCCGCGCAGTGGTCAAAGCAGCCGTCAAACGACCCGCGCACTTCTCTCTGCCGACCTTGAGCAAACCGGGCGGCGACGGCATCCGCATCCTGCTGCACTTCGGGCTGCATAAGACCGGCACCACCCATATCCAGTACCAGCTGGCTGCCAACCGCAAGGCGCTGCAGGCCAATGGGATCCTGTTCCCGCAAACCGGTTTCGGCTTTGCAGCCGGCAAGGAGCCGGTGCGCGCAGGCGGCTTGCCTGGGCATCAGGCGTTGGTCACCTCGATCTTCCAGTCCGCCGCCGATCTGCTACCGCAGCTGAAAGGCGAAGTGCTGGGATCGCAATGCAGTACGGTGGTCATCTCTGCCGAAAACCTCAGCCAACCCGATGCCACCTACCGGACCCGCGCCCGCCGGGTGCGCCAGGTGGTGGAGGCGCTCAGCAGCATCGGCACCGTGACCCCGGTCTTCATGTATCGCCAAGCGGACAGCTGGCTGGAATCCTACTATCGCGAGGTCTCCGGCAACGGTGCCCAGCTAGCCTATCAAACGCCTGGGGAATTCCTGGTCAACAACAAGCATCTGCTGGACTTCGGTACGATCGTGCGCGCGGTCGAAGACGCCTGCGGCCAGCAGGCAGTGCTGTTCTCCTTCGAAGAGGCGCTGCAGGGCTATGACGACCTGACCCACGCCTTCTTGGACAAATGCAGCCTGCAGATTCCACCAGAGCAACTCAGCCTGTCCAGTGATACCCGCTACCCGTCGACCTGCAACGCCCAGCTGCAGATCGCCCGCACAGTCTCTCTTCTGGTACAGGACCAGCCCACCCGGCAGAATATTCTGCGCACTTTCTATGCCCAGGTGCAGGACAGCGGCCAGAAGGCCAAGCTGTTCACCCCTGCCGAGCGGCGCCAGATCATCGACACCTTCTGCAGCTATGCCGGGGACCTGTTTACCAGCCGCGGCATAGCCGACCCCCGGACCGCCTGGCTGGAGCGGGTCCGCGATGACGCGCCACGGACCGAGGAGATGATCCCGGCCAGCTATCTTGAAGCGCTGCGCATCGCCGGTGTCATGAACGGCACCGGCATGGAGCCGGTGCCGTTGACCCCACACAGCGGGCCGGAACGCCCCGCCATCAACCATGCTGCAGAAATCAGCCTGCACGACCTGGAGCGTCTCTCGCATGAGACCCGCGCCGCCAGGGACATGGCAGGAGAGCTCGACTACATGCGGAACAGCGTCTCCTGGCGGGTGACCGCGCCACTGCGCACGGTGATGCGCAGCTACAAGAAACTACGCGGCATCGCCTGAGCGCTGCCGCCGCCAAGGATCAGACCAGGATGGACGCAGACCAGGCAAGCACCCTAACCCGTACCGTGTTCCTGTTCGGCGCCATGGGTCATGGACCGTACGGCTTCATGACTTTCGGCACCGATGGGACCATCACAACCTATGACAACCCCAATGAGGCCTTCTACCGCCACCAAGACGGGGTGCTGACCTTTCTCGACAGCAACCATGCCCCGACCTCGGCGCTGGCACCGCTAGCGGATCAGCCGCTGGTGTTTCGCCCGCACGGGCTGGGCAAGCACTATCTGGAGCCAGTGTTGAGCCTGCCCCCCGCCGTCACCCCTGCTCGGCCCGACCTGCCGCCCGTACTGGTCAACACGCTGCCGAAATCCGGCACCTACATGGTGGCCCAAGCGCTCAAGGATGCGGGCTTTGCCCAGTACGGCCTGCATCTTTCCGCCGCCTTCCTGCATGACAACCGCGGCGTCCCGTCCGAAGAGATCCACTGGAATCCGAACGACCGTGCCCTACCAGTGCCTGCCAGCGCCGCAGCAGCCCTACTACGGGAAGGGGAATTCATGGTCGGCCATATCGACTCCCCCGAGGAACTGCGACGGATACAGCAGCTGGGAGTGGAGGTGCTCAATGTGGTGCGCTCTCCCTACAGCCAAATCCTTTCGATGATGAAGTTCCGCCTGAAAAAGGTGAAGCCCACCGAAAAGGATCTGGTCTGGCATTCGATGGAAGGGGCCGAGCAGCTCAAGGCCTTCGTAATTTCCCACCCGCTCGATTACTGGCTGAGCTTCTCCCGAATGCTAACCGACAATTTCCCCTACCTGCGCTTCGAGGATCTGCGGCAAGGCCGGATCACCGAAGGGGGCACCAGCCCGGAGCTAGCCGCCCTGCTGGCACATGGCCTGCAGACCGCCATCGGCAAGCGCACGTCAACGCTGATGCAGGAAACCCCGCAGGAACAGCTGGATGCTCTGAAGGATCCCTCCATCTGTGCCTATCTCGACTCCCTCGGGATGCATGAATACGCAAACAGCATCTGGCCGGACCACCTCTAGAGTCCGACCGCGGCGCCCCCGCTCACAGTGGCGCGGTGAAGAAGGCCGGCGCCGCTGTGCCCTGCTCCAGGCAGGCGGCAAAGCCGCGCGCCGCATCCAGCGCCTCGCGGATGGTCACATCCATGTCGAGATAGCGGTAGGTGGCCAGCCGCCCGACAAAGGTGACGCCGCGGGTTTCCTCCGCCAGCTTCACATAGGCTGCCAGCAGCTCCTTCTCCTTCACCTGGCGGATCGGGTAGTAGGGAATGTCGCCGGGTTCGGCCAGGCGCGAGAATTCGCGGTAAAGGACCGAGCCCTCGTGGTCTTCCCAGGGGGCGAAATGCTTGTGCTCGGTGATCCTTGTGTAAGGAACAGACTCCTCGCCGTAGTTCATCACCGCGCAGCCCTGGTAGTCCCCCTGATGGGTGAAGCGCTCGAAATCCAGCGTCCGGTAGCCCAGACGGCCCAGCTCATAACCGAAATAGCCGTCCAGCGGCCCGGAATAGAACACGTGATCGTATTCTTGCCCCGTCTGAGGGGCGAATTCAGTCTCTAACTTGAGGGTTATGCCCTCATGATCGAGGATCTTCTCGATCATCGGCGTGTAGCCATTCTCGGGCATCCCCTGGAACCGGTGAAAGAAGTAGTTGTCGTCGTAGTTGAACCTGACCGGCAGCCGCTTCAGGATCGAGGCCGGCAGCTCGGAGGGGTGCATGCCCCACTGCTTGATGGTGTAGCCCTTGAAGAAGGCCTCATAGAGGTCCTTGCCGACAAAGCGCATCGCCTGCTCTTCGAAGGTCTCGGGGTTTTCGATCGAGGTGTCGGCCTGCTCATTGACGATGAAATCATGCGCCTCTTCCGGCCGCAGGGTCTTGCGGAAGAACTGGTTGATGGTGTGCAGGTTCACCGGCAGCGAGAATACTTCCTGATCGCCCGTGAGCCCGCGGGTGGTCGATTTCACCCGGTTCTTGTAGGGCAGGAAGGTCTCGAAGCTGTTGACGTAATTCCACACTTCCTCGTCATCGGTGTGGAAGATATGCGGCCCGTAGACATGCACCATGACACCGGTCTCAGTGTCGCGCTCGGTGTGGCAGTTGCCGCCGGCATGGGCGCGGCTGTCCACCACCGTGACCTGATGGCCCGCTTCCGCCAGATGGCGGCCGATGACGGCGCCGGACAAGCCGGCACCCACGCATAGAATCTTCATGTGGTTTGCTCCTTCCGGGCCTCACCCCGGCCATCCATGAACATCAGCCGCGACCCGGATGCCAGTTTCCTGAACTGCTCCGGATCATTCAGCAGCATCTCCGACATCACCCCGGCAAAGATCCGGACCCCCGCCACGGTCTCATCAGAGAAATAGCGGGCGGCCTTCAGCGGCTGCGCCGTCCCGGTGGTTTTAGAACCGATTGCCGCCAGCGCGTCAGACATTGGCGTGCCGTCAAAGAACTCCGCATCCAGCGCCGCCGCATCTTCCGCATAGCGCTCCTGGATCTGCTCCGCCAGATGAGCCGGGATAAGTGCCTTTTCACCGTCCTGGCCCAGGCCGCTTTCGCGGACCCGTTCGCTGGTGGTTCGCCCCATCGCATTACGGGCTTCGGTGATCTCCGGATTCTTCTTAAGTTCCAGCTCATCCAGCCGAGCGGAGAACACCTTGTGTACCTCGCGCAGCAGCGCCAGCTGAGGCACTGTCAGCGAGGTGTTTGCCGACAGGCCCCCGGCAATCCGGAAGTCATCATGACCCAACACGAAGCGAAAAAAGTCGGCAACCGCATCCTCGCGAAACAGCTCCTTACGCACAAAGGGGCGCAGCTCGAAGCGGTCTCCGAACACCTGCCGCCACTTACTAAAGCGAGGCAGATAATCGATGGCCTTGTTCTTGGACAGGGTCTTGGTGAAATTCTCAAAAGAGCCGAGCGCATTGCCCAGCTTCACCCGCTCGGCAAAGGCCGACAGTAGTTTGTCCGGATGCGGGCGCACATAGGCCACCAGCCGCATCCGGTCCTGCAGGCCCGGCCAGTAGGCGCTGATGGCCTCGGCAAAGACCTCCGGGTCGACGGACTGGAAATGCTCTGCCGAGACGATACCGTAATCCGCATCGCTGCTGCGCAGCGCCTCCCCAACCCGCCGGAACCGGCGCTCGCGGTCCTTGAAGCGCCGCGCCTGGGTCAGCGTCTTGGCCATAGCAATGTGGTGGTTCCCGGTGGGATACAGAATGCTGCTGCCAGGCACCTCATAGGCTTTCTGCACCAGTGCCCTCTGAATAGAGGTGGACCCGGTCTTGGTGTCACCTAGATGAACAATTACTTCGCCAATCATAAATCTATCCTCTTGCCTCTGCGGCCTGCTCAGCCTGCAGCGCTGCGATCAATTCCACCACGCCCTGCTCCTTGCACCAGCCCTCCAAGCCGCTCAGCTGCGCCAAGGCGCTCTGCATCGCCTCAGCCTCAGGAACCGGTCGGGCCTCTGCCACCTCGTCCAGATCCGGGAAAAAACCCGGCCGACCCGCCTGCGCCCCTAACCAGCTGTCAATGGGACGGAACCGCTCCAGCAGCTGGGTCCGGTTCCCGGTGCCAAACAATTCAACGCTGCGGCTGCCGGGCAGTTGCAACTGCCCTGCCAGATCCGAGTGCAGCGCTTGCCGCAACTCGGTCGCCCCGGAACGGGGCAGGCGATGATTGGCCTGGCGGGCGATCTCATAAAACCCCCGGTGCAGAGAATCATTCTCGCGCCGCTCCGGCGCCAGCCCTCGCGGCAGATCAAGACCGGCCTGGGTTACGAAATCCGCAACCGATCCGCCCGCCGCCCGCACCTCGGCATAATCGCGCAGAATCACCCGCGCCCCGGGCAACGCCTGCAGCCAGCCCTCGATCATCAGCCGGTAATCAAAATGGATACCCTGATGGTAGCCCGCCGCCCCGTCCCCGCTCAGCGCCTCCAACTTGGCGCCGAACTTCAGCCGCTGCCCGTGCCAGGAGGCCAGATATTCGTCGATCCGCCGCAGTGTCGCCATTACCGTGAACTCCGCCTCTGGGAACCAGTCCACCAGCTGCCCGATAAGCTGCGGCTGGACCGCGGTGAAATTGGCAAAGACCTCGGCCGCCAGAACCACCGTATGCGGCGCCACAAAGCGGATCTGCTGCTTGATGGCATGCTCCATCTGCCCCAAGGTCGGCAGGCGCTTATGATAGCCCGGCACCCCGGCCTTGCGGTGCTTGGACAGCATCCGGAAGGCCAGCGCGTTATGCGGCTCACGCACGTTGATCGGCAGGGCCTCCTCTGGAGGCGGCATCAGCCCGCCCGAGGCCGCCGCCATATGTGCCATCCCCTCGAAATCGGTGAAAGGGTAGAGAATACCTTGCCGCGCCAGTTGTGGCGCGTTGCGGGCCAGAAAATCCTGCAGCGAGGTAGAGCCGACCTTGTGGTGACCAATGAACAAAATCACCTGCATCCGGCCGCTTCCTGCCGGCCCGGCTGCCGCGGTGCTATCCTCCGTCTGAATGTCTTGTTCTACCTGTCCGCGCCCTGTGCGGAGCAACTTCTTGAGGACCTTCACTCGGCGGCTTCCTGTTGCAAGTCTTCGGTTCGGTCGACCATATCGAGCTTGTCCAGCCAATAGGCTTCACCGGTCAGGCAGCCATACTGCATCCGGTACTCCGCGGCCAGACCGTCATAAGCCCTCAGGAAGGCCCCGGCATTCCTTGCAAACCGCCGGATTTCGCGCCAGGCGGCCGCCTTGGAATGGCGCACGGTGTAATATTTGCTGCGGTCGGCATTCAGAAAGGTGATCCTGGCCGCGCCCCAGCAGAAGCCGAGCGCCCCGCGGTGCTCCGCCTGCACGGTGATCTGCCGGCCCAGCCGCGCAAACCCCGGGATCAGCAGCCCGTTGAGGCTGAGCTTCATGAGATGCCGTTTCCAGGCGGCGGGCGCTTTCTTGCGCACCGGCGGCAGCGCATGAATATCCTGCAGCGCCTGCCAGGCCTCGTCCCCCGCCAGCGCCTTCAGATCGCCGCGCCGCTGGGCCATATCCGCATGCGCATCAAAGAACTGCGGCCCCCGCATCACATCCTCCACCGCCAGGTTGATGGCGGCCAGGGTGCCGTAATGCATCCGCGGCAGGTTCCTCAGGAAGAACCAGACAGCGATTTTCAGCACACCGCGCGCGCCGACATCCAAGGCCGGCAGACTGAGGTGGTGCGCCATGTGGCTGCGCAGGTCCAGGTACCAGGTCTGCGGGCTTTCCTTCTCGGTGAAGCTCTCCTGGAAGGACACCACGCCATTGAGCCGCACGATGTTGAAATCATTGACCAGCGAGAAGCTGACGTCATCGCCACGCACGAAGAAGGGAAAGGCCAGATGCTCGGCCCTGTCCAGCGGGAAGGCGAAATACCACCAGCCGCCGTAGAGCCCCTCGGGCGGCGTCCCGGAGACCTGCCATTCCATCTCCGCGGTCTCCTCGAAATCGCGCAGGTCGGTGCCCATGTGCAGCGGCCGGCAGCGCGAGAAGAAACAGGCGCCGTTCTCCCAGATCGCCCAGCGGTGCTGCTCGCTGATCATCGCGCCTGCCACCGCAGTGGCGGGATCCTCGGCATAGGCCAGCAGCATCCAGGTGCGCTCCAGGCTCTGCATGTGGATTGAGGCATCGTCATCCATGAACAGGCAATGCGAGGCGCCCTGCGCCCGCGCTTCCAGCAGGCCACGGGTAAAGCCGCCTGCGCCGCCCAGGTTCTCGTTGGGAATCACCGTGACGCCCGCCCGCGGCCGCAGCTCCACCGACTGGCCGTTGTCGGTGACGATCAGCTGCACATGGTCCTGCATCCAGGAGTGTTCGCGCCAGCCGCAGAACCGCTCCACCGTGCGCGCCACCTCGGCCTCGCGCTTGAAGGTCGTCACTGCCAGCGCCAGCTTCGGCTGCCGCCGCGGCGCCTGCGCGGTCTGCCAGGACGCCTGCGCCAGCACGGCCTCGCCGCCGGCCGCCTGCAGCGCAAAGAACAGCACCGCCGCCTCGCCCGCCTGCGCCATCAGCGCCGACAGGTCCAGCCGCGCTGGGCGGCCCGGCGCCAGCTCCACGATGTGATCCTCGCGGTCCCAGGAGCGGCCGCGCGGGGCGGCAAACACCGTCACCGTGAAACAGCCCTCGCCCTCCAGCAGCAGCGATAGGCTCTGCAGGCTGCACTGGCGTTTCCAGGTGCCGGCGTTGAACAGGTTGAACCAAGTGTCGAACCGGGCGCTGCTGCCGGCAAAGAAGCGGTATCCGCCGTGCGATTCGCCCTGGGGGCCTGCCGGCCCGGCGGCGCCCTGCACCCGC
The DNA here is from genome assembly GCA_040830225.1 of Leisingera sp. Taxonomy (GTDB): domain Bacteria; phylum Pseudomonadota; class Alphaproteobacteria; order Rhodobacterales; family Rhodobacteraceae; genus Leisingera. The sequence continues at coordinate 5,142 of JBFOLS010000129.1, read as the reverse complement.
AGATACAGGTCCTGCTCGGTGCAGATCCCCGGCTCCGGCCACATCAGCGCCTGCAGCGTGGTGAACTCCTCGGTGCCTGGATTTGCGTCTTTCATACCTGTTGCCCTTCACGCCCGGCCTGACTCAGAGGCTGCATAATGGAAGCCGCGCGGCAAGTACACGGCTGCGTGCCCCCGCGGCAGCAGAAAGCTGCGCCCCGATGCCGCGGTTCAGGCCAACATCGCCTCATGCACCGCGATGGCTTCTTCCAGATCCTCGAAATAGCGCATTTTGCCCCGCTCCAGCACCAGCCCGGCATCACAAAATTCGCGCACCTGCTTCATCGAGTGATTGACCATGATGGCACTGGAATGGCGCATCCGGTCGGCAAACACCGCCCGGCTCTTGCGCCGGAACGCCTTGTCTCCCACCGCCGTCACCTCATCGACCAGATAAGTGTCGAAGCGGATCCCCATCGAAGCCCCAAAGGTAAGCCGCGAGCGCATGCCGGAGGAATAGCTACGCATTGGCATGTGGTAGAATTTCCCGAGTTCGGCAAACTCCTCGACAAAGGCCACCAGGTCATCGGTGTCCACGCCGTAGATGCGGGCAATGAAACGGACGTTCTCGGCGCCACTCAATTCCTTGTGGAACGAGGCACTGAGCCCCACCGGCCAGGACAGGCTGCCGTCGCTCACCACCCGGCCGCTGTCGGGGCGCATGGTGCCAGCGATCATCTGCAAGAGCGTCGATTTACCAGCCCCGTTGCGGCCCAGTAGCGCCAGCGACTTGCCCTCTGGCAGGGTTAAGCTCAGATTGTCGATGACAATCTTACGCTCACCCTTGAGCCAGAAACTCTTGGTCAGATTCTCAAAGCGGATCATCCCAACGCCTCAGCTGCGGTCGCGGATCGAATAGAAGATCAGCGCCGCCACGGCCCAGACCAGCAGCAGGAACATCCCAGCCAACGCAGATAGAACAAAGCGGCGCGGGTATTCCGCCTCTTCCGCCAATGTCGGCTTGATATAGGTGGCCAAATACAGGCTCTGGCGGCTGGCTTCGTCACGCGCTGTTTCCAGCGCCGTCAGCGCTGCCCTGTAGGCCTCCTCAGCATATTCCCGGTCCACTGTCAGCCGCTCGAACTCAGAAATCAGCGAGGGATAATCCTCACCCACCCCGCCGGTGTCGGTATTACTGGAAGCAAAGGTCTGCCGCTCGCTGTTGATGCGTGCCCGGATCACGTCGATCTGTTGCTGCGCCTTCTTCAGCCGCACATCGCCCGGTGCCACCGACCCGGCCAGCAAGTCATATTCGATCAGCGCCTCGGCCAACTGCTGTTGCAGGTTGTTCATCACCCCCATGCGCCCTTGGATATCGGCCTCCGGGTCGACGATACGAGTGCGGGTGCGGAACCGGGTCAGCGCCTCGCGCGCCGCCTTTAGTCGTTCCAGCGCCTCGTCGAGATCGGCTTGGGCATAACGCATGGCATCGGCGCGCGCCTGCTCATTGAGCGCATTGATTCGGATCTGGCTTTCAGCCACCACCGCCCGGGTAATCTCCTGCGCCATGTCCGCATCAAAGGCCACCACCTGCACCTCGATCAGCCCAGAACCGCTGTCATAGGAGATTCCGGCAATGCGCTGCCAGTACCAGGTCAGGTCCTCAACTGTCGCCTCCGGCCACAGGGCAAAGGCCCAGTCGTCCGGCCAGCGGGCGGCATAATGGCGTCTCAGCCCGGTTTGTGCCTCCACCGCGGCCACCATTTCCTGGCTCTGGATAAACTCATAGAGGATATCGCTGTCCGAGGCGGTGGAATTGCCCGCGAAATTCGCCAGCCCGCCCAGCAGGTCATTGGCGCCGGAACTTTCCTGGCTGCGCACGGTGAAACCGGCGGTGGAGGCATACTGGTCGCCAGCTGCGGTGAACAGGTAGAAGACCGCCGCTGCCAGCGGCGCCAGCACCATCAGCACGAAGCTGGCGATCAGCCCCCAATGGCGCTTTTTCATATGCGCCTGGCGCGCCACCGGATAGGCCGACGGCTGCGCCTTGAGCGCCTCCAGCTCAGTCTGCACCGCCTTAGCCCGGCTGCGCCATTTGCGCAGCTTGCGGCGGCCCGAATGCGCTTTTTTTGCGCCCTTCTGTTCCACCGCCTGTTCTGTCGGCAGCTGCGCCTTCCGGGCGCCGCCGCGGCCGGATTTGGCTTTTCTAGCGCCGCGGCCGAGCTTGCCTGCCTGTGCTTTGCTCGCCTGTTCCGGGCCCGGGCTGTTTGCCGCCGCGGCCGCCTGACCGTCTTCCTGCATGTTCCGCCTGTTCTGCTCTGCTGAGACCGCGGCCGACTTGGCCGACAGTTTCCGACCGGCGGATTTCCTGCCGGTCCGGAACTGGACAGCAGCCTGCGCCGGGCGGTCTTGTGTCATAATCTGCTTACCCCGGCCCGCAGCCGTTTGTAATTGCCTCGTCTTTCTTTCATAGTATCGCCCGCAACGCCCCTGTTCACAACCTCGCATTCACAGGCTTCCCGCACCCCGCCATGGCCAGCCCCACTTCTGCCCCCGCTATCCCGCAGGCCCCAGTTCCGGCGGCGCTGCCCCCCAAGGCGCACCCCCGCCGCTTTGCCGCCTTGCGCACCATCACGGCACTGATGCTGCGCGAGATGTCGACCCGCTACGGCCGCACCCCCGGCGGCTATCTCTGGGCGGTGCTGGAACCGCTGGCGGCGATTCTGTTCCTATCGATCGGCTTTTCGCTGGTGATCCGCAATCCATCTCTGGGCACCAGCTTCCTGCTGTTCTATGCCACCGGCTTTCTCCCATTCAATCTCTATCAGACCATTTCCGGCACCACCTCCAAGGCCATCAGCTACTCCCGGCCGCTGCTGAAATACCCCGCCGTCACCTGGCTCGACGCAGTGCTGGCCCGTTTTCTGCTGAACAGCTTGACCAGCATCCTGATCACCTTCCTGCTGACCGGTGGCATTCTGGCGGCGATCGACAGCCGGGCAGTACTGGACATGCCGGTGGCGGTGCAGGCCATGGCGCTGTCGATGTTCCTAGGGCTGGGCGTCGGCATGATGAACTGCGTGCTAATGGGGCTCTATCCGCTGTGGGAAGTGATCTGGGCGATCTTCACCCGGCCGCTATTCATCGCCTCCGGGATTCTCTATATCTTTGAGGATCTGCCGCCGCTGGCCCGCGAAGTGCTGTGGTACAATCCGCTGCTGCATATCACCGGACTGATGCGCAGCGGCTTTTACCCGACCTATACCGCCTCTTACGTGAGCGTAGCCTTTGTCTTGTTTGCCAGCCTCGCCCTGCTGGCGCTGGGGCTGATCCTGATGGGCCGCTACCACCGGGAGATCCTGAACCGCTAGGTCCGCCCGCCTTCGCCGGATAGCTGCAGCACCTCTGCATGCGGCACGTTGGTGCGCCGCAGTAGCCCGTCGCGCACCGCGCAGGCCATCAGCCGCAGGAACACCCGGCGGCTGCCGCCATGTTGGCGCGCCTTCAAAAGCCATTTCGGCAGCACCACCAGCAGCGCCGGCCAGAACAGCCAGCCCGCCGCCATCCGGTACAGCAGCAGGAGGTTGCGGTGGTAGTAATAGGCCTTCCACAGCGGAATGAAGCGGCCGCGCTGCGCCGCATCCTGCTTGGCCTGGCCCGCATCCTTGGCCTGAAAGGTCGAAAGATCATGCTCAAACCGCACCGAGGGCTCAAAGCCGATCCGCCCGCCGGCCTTGGTCAGCCCCAGTGTATAAAGCCCGTCATCGCCATAGATGAACAGCTCCGGATCGGGGTAGCCGATGCGCCGCACCGCCTCTGCCGAGATGAAGAACCCCACGAAAGAAGTCACATCGATCTGCATCCCCGGCCCTTCGTAATCGGAGGGCTGCACGTGAAAGCCGGAGCGACCGCCGCCGAACAGGGTGCGCAGGAACTCGCGGGCATGCCAGAACGGGTTGCGCGAGGGCCGGTTCATCTCGCAGATGCGGCCGTCGGGGAAATAGACCGCCGCCGCCACCGCATCCCAGGCCCCGCCGGCCTGGCCATGCACCGACAAATCATGAAAAGTGCGCAAGCCGCCCGCTGCCGGGCGGCCGTCATCATCCATCACCGCCAGCCAGTCCGGCGCGTGATGCTCCATCGCCCGGCGCATGCCCATCTCGAAGCCGCCAGCGCCGCCGCGGTTGGTATCGCTGGTGCAGATATCGAGCCGCGGATCGTCCTGGGAGGCCAGCCAGGCACCTGTGCCGTCGCTGGAGGCGTTGTCGGCCACCACCACCGCCGCCAGTTCGTGGGCGGGGCTTTCCAGCAGCCTCGCCAGTGTCACCTTCAGCTTGTCCAGCCGGTTGTGGGTCACCACCACCGCCACCAGGCGGCCCGCCCCTGCCGGGGCTGCGGGTGCCGGGGTTTCAGTGCTGAATGCTTCTGCTGCCGCCGTCAAAGGGTGCTCCCTGCCTGTCTGATGAATCCCGTGCCGCATGTGCGGCTCCGAAAGCTCATAAATCCTGACCACTGTCAAATCCTTTACGCCTCTGCCCTCCCCCGGAACGGTGGAACCTTCGCTCGCAGGAAAGGTCAATATTGCTGACTAAATGTTTCGCGCGCGAAACATTCGGTCCGATCCGGACCCATCCGCCGTTCCGCCGCGGCAGCGCTGAAATTGCGGTTTCCGCCCTGTCCGCACCTGTATATTCTCCTAAAGTCAGAACAACGGCGGCAGCCAAGCCACCGGACCGGGATTGGGGAAAGGGCATTTTATGCGCATTGCAATGATTGGCACCGGCTATGTCGGACTGGTGTCCGGCGTCTGTTTTTCGGATTTCGGCCATGACGTGATCTGCGTCGACAAGGACGCGGGCAAGATCGCCCGGCTGAAAGCGGGCGAGGTGCCGATCTACGAGCCGGGCCTCGATCAGCTGATGGAGAAAAACGTGAAGGCGGGCCGCCTCAGCTTCACCGCCGATCTGGGTGCGGCAGTGGACGGGGCCGAGGCGGTGTTCATCGCGGTCGGCACCCCGACCCGGCGCGGCGACGGCCATGCGGGTCTCACTTACGGGATGGCCGCCGCCGCGGAAATTGCCCGGGGGGTGGCGGGGTACGCGGTGGTGGTCACCAAATCCACCGTGCCGGGGGGGACCAACCGGCAGGGGGAACAGAACAATTC
>JBFOLS010000128.1:0-5028 GCA_040830225.1 Leisingera sp. | reverse complement strand
GCGGTGGGTATGCTGCTGGCCTTTACCCGGACCCGTCCGCAGGGCGGGATTGCCGACTACCTGAACGGCCGCGGCCGCTGAGACATTTGAAAGAGATCCCCTGGGATGGCACAGAAACTGCTCTTGATGGCGGCTGGCGGGACCGGCGGCCACATGTTTCCGGCACAAGCCTTGGCCGAGATGATGCTGGCGCGGGGCTGGCGGGTGAAACTGTCAACGGATGCGCGCGGGGCGCGTTACACCGGCGCTTTCCCGGACGCTGTTGAGATTTCCGAGGTCTCTTCGGCCACCTTCGCCCGCGGGGGCTTGCTGGCCAAGGCGCTGGTGGGGCCGAAGATTGCGGGCGGCGTCTTGTCGATGATGATGCAGATGCGGCGCGAGCGGCCGGATGCGGTCATCGGCTTTGGCGGCTACCCGTCGATCCCGGCACTGGGCGCTGCGACGCTGCTGAAGCTGCCGCGGATGATCCATGAGCAGAACGGGGTGCTGGGCCGCGTCAATCAGATCTTTGCCAGCCGCGTTGCGGGCGTTGCCTGCGGCACTTGGCCGACAAGGCTGCCGGAAGGCGTTGCGCATGAGCATGTCGGCAACCCGGTGCGCGGTGCCGTGATGGAGCGGGCAGGGGCCGGGTATATCCCGCCGGGCGATTACCCGATGTCCCTGCTGGTGATGGGCGGCAGCCAGGGCGCGCGGATTCTGTCAGACGTGGTGCCGGGCGCGGTCGCAGCCCTGCCGGAGAACATGCGCCAGCATCTGCGGGTGTCGCATCAGGCGCGGGAAGAGGACCTGGAGCGGGTCAGCGCATTTTACGCCGAGAATGGCATCAACGCCGATGTGCAGACCTTTTTCCACGACGTGCCTGCGCGCATGTCGGAAGCACAGCTGGTGATCTCGCGCTCGGGCGCCTCTTCTGTAGCAGATATTTCTGTGATCGGGCGGCCCTCGATCCTGATCCCCTTCGCTGCTGCCGCAGGCGATCATCAAACTGCCAACGCCCGCGGGCTGGTGGATGCCAATGCCGCCGTGATGATCCCGGAAAGCGCTCTTGATGTTCAGTCGCTGGCAGAGCATATGGGCGCAATTCTGAGTAACCCGCAGGCCGCCGCGCAGATGTCGGCGGCCGCTTTGAGCGCCGGGGTTCCCGATGCTGCCGAACGTCTGGCGGCACTGGTGGAGCAGCTGGCCGAGGAAGGATGAGAGTATGAACCCTGCAACCAAGCTGCCCGGTGACGTCGGCCCGATCCATTTCGTTGGCATCGGAGGCATCGGCATGTCGGGCATCGCCGAGGTTCTTTTGAACCTTGGCTATATGGTGCAGGGGTCGGACCTGAAATCCTCGAAGATCACCAACCGCCTGGAAGAGCTGGGCGCGCGGATCTTTGTCGGGCAAAAGGCTGAAAACCTGGAGGAGGCCGCGGTTGTGGTGATCTCCTCGGCGATCAAGCCGGGCAACCCGGAGCTGGACGAGGCGCGCCTGCGCGGCCTGCCGGTGGTGCGCCGGGCCGACATGCTGGCAGAACTGATGCGGCTCAGGTCCAACGTTGCCATTGCGGGCACCCATGGCAAGACAACAACCACCACGATGATGGCTGAGCTGATGGTGGCCGGCGGCTTTGATCCGACCATCATCAACGGCGGCATCATTCACGCCTATGGCTCCAACGCGCGGATGGGGCAGGGCGAATGGATGGTGGTCGAGGCGGATGAGAGCGATGGTTCCTTCAACCGGTTGCCTGCGACCATTGCCGTTGTGACCAATATCGACCCCGAGCATATGGAGCATTGGGGCGACTTCGACACTTTGCGCGACGGGTTTCTGGAGTTTGTCTCCAACATTCCCTTCTACGGCATTGCGGTCTGCTGCACCGACCACCCTGAGGTGCAGGCGCTGATCGGGCGGATTTCGGACCGCCGTGTTGTCACCTATGGGTTCAACGCCCAAGCGGACGTACGCGCGGTGACCCTGACCTACAAGGCGGGCGTGGCGCATTTCGACGTGCATCTGCAGGCCGAGGACCGAGTGATCGAGGGCTGCACCCTGCCGATGCCGGGGGATCATAACGTATCGAACGCGCTGTCCGCAGTGGCCGTTGCCCGCCATCTGGGTATGAACAGCACCGAGATCCGCGAGGCGCTGGCGGCCTTTGGCGGAGTGAACCGGCGCTTTACCAAAGTGGGTGAGGTGAACGGCGTCACCATTATCGATGACTACGGCCACCACCCGGTGGAAATCGCTGCGGTGCTGAAGGCGGCGCGCCAGGCCTGCGAGGGCCGGGTGATAGCGGTGCATCAGCCGCACCGCTACTCGCGCCTGTCCAACTTGTTCGACGATTTCTGCGCCTGTTTCAATGAGGCGGATGTCGTGGCCATTGCCGAGGTCTTTGCCGCCGGAGAAGAGCCGATTGAAGGCGCCGGCCGTGATGACCTGGTTGCAGGCCTGATCCGCCATGGCCACCGCCATGCCCGCGCCATCCTGAGCGAGGACGATCTGGAGCGCCTGGTGCGCGAGCAGGCGCGGCCTGGCGATATGGTTGTGTGCCTGGGCGCAGGCACCATCAGCACCTGGGCCAACGGTTTGCCTGATCGGCTGCAGGGCTGAAGGGGGCCCGGGGGGCATGACCCTTTCCCTGACACTCGCCGCCATCTGGGCGCTGACCGCGAACATCCTGGCGATGATCCCCAGCCGGGACAATCACTGGCGGCGGGCCTATGTGCTGATTGCACTGGGTATTCCGCTGCTGGGCTATGTCACCTATGAAAACGGCCCGTGGTGGGGGTTGGCGGTGCTGCTAGCGGGCATGTCGGTGCTGCGCTGGCCGGTGATCTATCTCACCCGCTGGGTGCGGCAGCGGGTGCGGCGGGGATAGGCCGAAAGCGGGCAGGCGGGACACTGACATTGTGTTGCGCTATGATTACTTGCTAGAGGCTCATGTCAAAGCTTCGAGGGACAGGCAGCATGAATTTGAATGGTATCCGGGGCAAGGTGACCCCCAACCGTGAACTCGCGGGATTGACCTGGCTGCGTGTGGGCGGGCCCGCGGATCATTTGTTTCAGCCTGCGGATGCTGAGGACCTGGCGGATTTCCTGCGCAATCTGGATCCGGCGGTGCAAGTGTTCCCGATGGGGGTCGGTTCGAATCTGATTGTGCGGGACGGTGGCCTGCGTGCGGTCGTTGTGCGCCTGGGCCGCGGCTTCAACACGATCGAGACAGATGGCGATACTGTTACTGCCGGTGCTGCTGCGCTGGATGCCCATGTGGCCAAGAAGGCGGCGGATGCGGGGGTTGACCTGACCTTTCTGCGCACCATTCCCGGGTCAATCGGCGGCGCCGTGCGGATGAACGCGGGCTGTTACGGCAGCTATACTGCGGATGTGTTTGTCTCGGCCACGATTGCGACCCGCGAAGGCGAGATCCGGGAGATCACCGCAGAGGAACTGAAGTTCCAGTACCGTCAGACAGCGTTTCCGGAAGGTGCAGTGCTGGTCTCGGCCACCTTGCGCGGTCCCAAGGGGGATCCGGCGGAATTGCACGCGCGGATGGAAGCGCAGTTGCAAAAACGCGATGAGACGCAGCCGACCAAGGACCGCTCGGCCGGCTCCACCTTCCGCAACCCGGCGGGGTTCTCCTCGACGGGGCGGGCGGATGATGTGCATGACCTCAAGGCCTGGAAGGTGATCGACAATGCCGGTATGCGCGGCGCCCGGCGCGGCGGTGCGCAGATGAGCGAGAAGCACTCGAATTTCCTGATCAACACCGGTGGCGCAACTGCCGCAGATCTGGAGGGATTGGGAGAAGACGTGCGGAAAAAGGTTTACGAGGATTCCGGCATCACGCTAGAGTGGGAAATCATGCGGATTGGTGATCCGCTTCCCGAATAACTGGAATTCCTCAACGCTGACAAAGGCTTCCTGTGCCGCAGCTTGAGGTGTCCACACGGACCGAAACGGCCGGGATAGCGGAAGATATTAATCGTGGTAAAGGCATCGTTAACACCCCGGTAATAATTCGGGCGTTAGGGTGCCGAAGAGGCGGCAATGATATGCCGGTGCAAGGGGCGCAAAGCCTCGCAGAAATCAGCCGGACCCAATCCGGCGCAAAGACATAAGGCGGGTCCATTCGGGGCTCCAAAAACCAGGGGCGCAAAGCCCCGTATATTGAGGCGCTTGTGGTGAGTAAGTCGAGCAGGGCACTCCCGAAAGTCGCGGTGCTGATGGGCGGGCCATCAGCCGAACGCGAGGTATCGCTGTCCAGCGGCCGTGAATGTGCGGCCGCTTTGCGCGGTGAGGGGTTCGAAATTGTTGAGGTGGATGCGGGCCAGGATCTGTGCGCGCGTCTGCAGGAGATCAAGCCGGATGTTGTCTTCAACGCGCTGCACGGGCGCTGGGGCGAGGACGGCTGCGTGCAGGGCATGCTCGAGTGGCTGAAGATCCCTTATACGCATTCCGGCGTGCTGGCCTCGGCGCTGGCGATGGACAAGCAGCGTTCCAAGGATGTCTTCAAGGCGGCTGGCCTGCCGGTGTGCGAGAGCGGGATATTCACTAAGGATGATGTGAGTGCGGGCCATGTGATGGCGCCGCCTTATGTGGTGAAGCCCAACAATGAAGGCTCCAGCGTTGGCATTTATATTGTGCATGAGGCAGCCAATGGCCCGCCGCAGCTGGCACCGGAGATGCCTGCCGAGGTGATGGTGGAAACCTTCGCGCCGGGGCGTGAGCTGACCACCACAGTGATCGGCGACCGCGCGCTGACCGTGACCGATATCCTGACCGACGGCTGGTACGACTATGATGCCAAGTACAAGCCGGGCGGGTCGCGCCATGTGCTGCCTGCGGAGCTGCCCCGGGAGATTTTCGACCTTTGCCTCGAATACGCGATGACGGCGCATCAGGTTCTGGGCTGCCGCGGTGTCAGCCGCACTGATTTCCGCTGGGACGAGGCGCGTGGCGCAAACGGGCTGATTATCCTTGAGACCAATACCCAGCCCGGTATGACGCCGACGTCGCTGGTGCCGGAGCAGGCGGACCAT
>JBFOLS010000127.1:0-4424 GCA_040830225.1 Leisingera sp. | reverse complement strand
TATAAAAATACGCTGTAAATCGAGCCGGAACAGGGAAACGCACCTGAAAGCGGACCCGCGTTTTTGGCGAACTGAGACACCTGTGTTTTAGCTTGGGAAACCGTGGAGAACGGTGCGTCTCTGCGGGCAGATAGGCCGCATAACCGGCTGGAAGCACGCCGTAATTCGGCGGAAAATGGACATGAAAAAATGAGACAATTGTGGGTGGCGGGGAGACAGGGATTCGAACCCTGGGAACGCTCTCACGTTCAACGGTTTTCAAGACCGCCGCATTCGACCACTCTGCCACCTCCCCGGTCCGATCAGCGGTTTAGGACGCAAAACCGGGCGAGGCAAGGGGTAAATCCAAGGCGCAAGGGAAATCCGTGCGCTGCCTGCCGCCGCGCGGATTTCTGCCGCCGCCGCTGGTTTCCGGAATGCCGCGGCGTGTCAGGGTTTTCATGGCCGGACGTGCAGGCTATCATGCCGCCAAATCAAGAAGACCGGGCACTCCGGCGGGGGCGCACAAGCGCCGCGGGCACAGGCAAGGATGAGAGCATGAAAGACACCATGTCGAGAGCAATGACGGCCCCGCGGATTGCCGCGGCGGTCGCAGGACTGCTGGTTCTGACCGGCTGTGAAGACGGGCCTAAGCTTGGCTTTCTGGAACCGAAACCAAAAGCCAATAGCGAAGTCACGGCATCGAGCAGCACCAAGCTGGTCGAGCGCGACGTGGAAGCGCCGGATGTGTTCCAAGTGACCGAAGCGGGCCTGTGGGACGGACGCCCCTCGATCGGCGGCGTCTGGGTGGCGCATCCGGACACCAAGGACCCCGAGCGGGTGATCATCCGCAACAACGCCAACGGCCAGTTCGTGATCGGCGCCCTGTTCCGGCGTGAGCGGGAAATTCCGGGGCCGCGGTTGCAGGTTTCCTCCGACGCCGCAGCAGCTCTTGGCATCCTGGCCGGCGCGCCGGTGGAGCTGAACGTGACCGCCCTGCGGCGCGAAGAAGTGCAGGATGAACCGCCAGCCGAAGAACCGGTGGCAGTGGCAGAGACAGGAACAACGGATGACGATGCAGCCCAGGTTCTGGCATCGGCTGCGGGCTCGGACATCTCCGAAACCGCGCTGGACCCGATTGCCGGTGCGGCTGCCGCGATAGAAGCCTCGGCGCCCACGGACACCGCTTCAGCAGCGCAGGCACCGGCAAAGCCCGCCGCGGCCCCTGCTCCGAAACCTCAGAAATCGGCACTCACCAAGCCGTTCATCCAGATCGGCATCTTCAGCGTCGAGGCCAACGCCAAACGCACCGCCGGCATGATGCGCAGCGCAGGCATGGTGCCGATCGTGCGCGAGCAATCCTCCAGCGGCAAAAAGTTCTGGCGGGTGCTGGTGGGCCCGGCCCAGAACAAGTCCGAACGCAGCGAACTGCTGAAAAGCGTGAAGGAAACCGGATTTGCGGATGCCTATGCTGTCACCAACTGATCCTGGCGCGGCGCGGCTGGGCAGCGCATTGAAATCTTCGCTGCGGCGGGCGCTGGCTGCTGGCCTGATGGTCAGCATTTCCGCGCTCTCCGCCGCGGCGTTCGATACCAAAGCGCGTGCCGCCTATGTTCTGGACGCAGGCACCGACACGGTGCTTCTCTCCAAGAACGCCGATGTGCCGCTGCCGCCGGCCTCGATGTCCAAGCTGATGACGCTTTATGTGGCGTTTGAAGCCCTGCGCGACGGCCGCCTGACCCTGGACGAACGCCTGCCCGTCAGCGAACACGCGATGAGCTACAAGGGCTCGACCATGTTCCTGGACACACAGGACCGCGTGCGGGTCGAGGACCTGCTGCGCGGCATCATCGTGCTGTCAGGCAATGACGCTTGCGCGGTGATCGCCGAGGCGCTGAGCCCGGACGGCACCGAGGCAGGATTTGCCCGCTACATGACCAAGCGCGGCCTGGATCTGGGCATGACCGCCTCGACCTTTGCCAATTCCAACGGCTGGCCTGCCGCCGGGCACCGGATGTCGGTGCACGACCTGGCGATCCTGGCAGAGCGGCTTATCGAGGACTTCCCGGAATACTATCCGCTGTTTGCAGAAACCGAGTTCAAGTTCGATGGGCGCGCGCCCTCCAATACCCGCAACCGCAACCCGCTGTTGAAGCTGGGGATTGGCGCCGACGGGCTGAAGACAGGCCATACCGAGGAAGCCGGATATGGTTTGGTCGGCTCAGCCCAGCAGGGCGACCGGCGGGTGATCTTCGTGGTTTCGGGGCTGGCCAGCGAACGCTCCCGGGCAGAGGAGGCCGAAGCCCTCGTTAACTGGTCGTTTCGCCAATTTACCAAGAAAACCGTTGCCAAGGAGGGCGTCGCAATCGCCGAAGCCGAAATATGGCGGGGCGCAGCGCGGTCGGTAGGGCTGGTGCCTGCCAAGGATCTGGAAATCCTGCTGCCATCGCTGTCGGCCAAGACCATCCAAGGCGAAGTTGTCTATAACGGCCCGGTCGAAGCTCCGGTGAAAAAGGGCCAGCGGCTGGCAGAGCTGGTGCTGCAGCCCGAGGAACTGCCTGAAGTCCGGCTGCCTTTGGTGGCCGAGAACGACGTGCCCGCGGGCGGTTTTGTGGTGCGTGTGAAGACCGCGGCGCAGGTGCTGATCAAGCAGTTCCTGACCGGTCCCGAGGGGGCGCTGTGACAACAGACGGCAAGCGCGGCCTGTTCATCACCTTTGAAGGCATCGACGGGTCTGGGAAGTCCACGCAGTGCCGCCTGCTGGCCGAGGCCTTGCGCGACGCGGGCCGCGATGTGGTGCTGACACGGGAGCCCGGCGGCTCCCCCGGCGCCGAGGAAATCCGCCGCCTGGTGCTGGAGGGCGATCCCGACCGCTGGTCGGCGGAGACTGAGCTGTTGCTGTTCATGGCAGCGCGGCGCGATCATCTGGAGCGCACCATCGAACCAGCCTTGGCGGCAGGCAAAGTGGTGATCTGCGACCGGTTCGCCGACAGCACCCGCATGTACCAGGGCCTGTCGCGCGGTGATCTGCGCGCGGCGGTGGACCAGATGCACAAGCTGATGATCGGGCGCGAGCCGGACCTGACGCTGCTCATTGACATGGATCCGGCTGAAGGGCTGGCCCGCGCCAAGGGGCGTCAGGGCAAGGAAGAACGGTTCGAGGATTTCGGCGTCGGCCTGCAGGAGAAGATGCGCGCCGGTTTCCTGGCGCTGGCGCAGGAATTTGCCGCCCGCTTCCGGGTGGTCGACGGCGCCCGCCCTCTGGAAGATGTCGCCGCAGACGTGCGCAAACTGGCGGATGAAGCCTTGGAAGGATCCGGGGCATGAGCACCGATGAAGAGCTGCCGCGCGCCGATCAGGCTGAAGGCGCCCCGCACCCGCGCGAAACCCTGCGGCTGATCGGCCAGGCGGCGGCGGAGCAGGATTTTCTGACCGCCTATAATTCCGACCGGCTGCATCACGGCTGGCTGCTCACAGGCCCGCAAGGGGTAGGCAAGGCAACGCTCGCTTGGCGGATTGCCCGCTTTCTGCTGGCGACACCTCCGGCCGAAGACGGGCTGTTCGGCGCGCCTCCACCGCCGCAGACATTGGACATCGATCCTGAGCATCCTGTCTCGCACCGCATCCAGGCGCTGGCGGAACCCGGGCTGGCGCCGATCACCCGGTCCTATGACGACAAGGGCAAGCTGCGCGGCCAGATCGTGGTCGATGACATCCGCAAGCTGAACCGGTTCTTTGGCCTGTCTGCCACCGACGGCGGCCGCCGGGTTGTGATTGTGGACGCTGCCGACGACATGAACGTGAGCGCCGCCAATGCATTGCTGAAGATGCTTGAGGAGCCGCCCGCGCGCACCACGATCTTCCTGATCTCGCACCAGCCCTCGCGCCTCTTGCCCACCATCCGCTCGCGCTGCCGCACCCTGCGGCTGGGGCCGCTGTCGCCGCCGGACATGGAGGCGGCACTGGCGCAATCCGGGGTGGAGCTTCCAGAGAACATGGAAAATCTCGCAGCCCTTGCTGGCGGCTCGGTCGGTTCGGCACTGCGGCTGATCAACCTGGGCGGGCTCAAGATCTATGCCGAGCTGGTGCAGATCCTCGATTCGATGCCGCGGCTGAACCGCCAGCGCGCCATGGCTTTGGCCGAGGCGGCAGCGCAACGCGGTGCAGCAGAACGCTTTGAGCTGCTCTTGTCGCTGACCGAGATGGCGCTGGCACGGCTGGCCCGCACAGGTGCCACCGGCGCGCCGCCAGCGCCGGAAGCCGCACCGCAGGAGGCTGCGATGCTCCAGCGCCTGTCGCCCGATCCCCGCAAAGCCCGAGCCTGGGCGGACCTGGCAGCAGAAGTGACCGCACGCGCCCGCCATGGCCAGGCAGTGAACCTTGACCCCGCCGCCCTTGTCCTAGATACGGTTTTCAAGATGCAAGAAACCGCGTCGCGCTGAGGC
>JBFOLS010000126.1:0-5334 GCA_040830225.1 Leisingera sp. | reverse complement strand
GCCAATGGTCCAAACCGTGGCAGGCGTCACCACATTGGCAAAGCGGCCGTTCAGCGCGAAATTGAAGGCAGAAAGCGCCTGAAACGCATCCTGGCGCAAATGCATCGGCGTGGTGCCAGCATGGTTCTGGCGGCCTTCGAATGTAATGCGCATGTCGCGTATGCCGACGATATCTGTCACCACCCCGATCCTGCCGCCGGTCTCATACAGATAAGGCCCCTGCTCAATATGCATCTCCAGAAAGCCGGTGAACCGCTGATGCGGCAGGAAGTCCCCTGACTGATCTGCCAGCAACGCCCGCATCTCTGCCAGCGTGTTGCCTGCCGTGTCAGTAAACCAGTCCGCTTCCTTCAATGCCAGCTTTCCGGTCCAGATGTCCGACCCGGTCAGCACCCCGAACCGCCCTTCCTCATCCTGAAAGCTCACGCAGGAAATGGGCGGTCCGCCTGTTTCCTTGGCTGCCCTGGCAATCTCAAGCCCTGAAACCACCCCCAGCGCCCCATCCAACCAACCGCCCTCGGGCTGGCTGTCGCTGTGCGACCCCACCAGAAGGCTACGTTCTCCACCCAGACCAAACAAATTGCCAAGCGGGTCAAAATGCGGTTCCAAACCCGCTTCCTTCATCCGCCCGGCCAGCCATTTCCGTGCCGCGATATCGGCGTCTGAATAGGCTTGACGCACAACACCCTTGCCCACACCCGAAGCGCCAAAACTGCGCAGCATATGCAGGTCTTCTAGGAATCGCTGTGGATCAATGGGCATGGCGGGTCTCCGAACTGTCTGCCGCACACTGCGGCAAGTTTTTTCCGGTCACAATGAAATTGATAAGTGCGGCGCCAAACCCTCTCTTCCCTCTGGCGGGAACCTCCCCTAAGACTTCCCCGGTAACAACGGAGCTGCCCTGCATGTCCCACATCACGCTGATCCGGCACGGCCAGGCCAATACCAGTGCCCGTGACGAAGCCAGCTATGACCAGCTGAGCGATCTGGGCCACCAGCAGGCTGCCTGGCTGGGGGAGCACCTGCGCGCTAGCGGCAGCCATCATCCACGTGTCTTTTGCGGCACTTTGACCCGCCACATCGAGACTGCAGCTTCGATGGGCTATACGGAAGTGGTGCAGGACGCACGGCTGAATGAGATGGAGTATTTCACTCTGGCCGAGGCAATGCGCGACCAGCACGGCCTGCCTATTCCGGAGGAGCGCGAAGGCTTTGTGGATCACCTGCCCAAGGTCTTTGCCGCCTGGGCTGCAGGAGATATTGCCGAGCCTTACGAAAGCTGGACAGAATTCGAAAGCCGGACACGGCAGGCGCTGGAGGAAATCGCGGCAGGCGAGGGCCCGGCTCTGGTGGTCACCTCCGGCGGTCTCATCTCGATGGCACTGCGGCAGGCAATGGGGCTGGACACCACGGGCATGGCGCGGGTGGCGCTGGCGATCATGAATTCATCAATGCACCGGCTGTTCCCCATTGGCGGCCATTGGAGCCCGGTTTTGTTCAATGCGGTGCCGCATCTGGAAGCGCCGGACCGGCATTTTGCCCAGACACATCTCTGAAACACGGACGGGAGGAAAAGACATGCAGCTCTATTACGCCCCCAACACCATTTCGGTGGCTGTGGCCATCGCCCTGGAAGAAGCCGGGATCGAGTATGAAACCGTCAAGGTCGACATTGCCGCAAAGGAGCAGACAGGCACGGCCTATGCCCAGATCAACCCAAAGGGCCGTGTGCCCGCACTGGCGGTCGAAGGCGGCATTCTGACCGAAACCGGCGCACTGCTGGAGTACATTGCCGACATGGCTCCGGACCCCGGTCTGCGCCCGCAGGACCCGGTACTGCTGGCCCGGATGCGCGAGGTAATGTTCTACCTCGCTTCGACAATGCATGTGAACCATGCCCACAAACTGCGCGGCGCGCGTTGGGCCAAGGAACGTTCCAGCTGGAAAGATATGCAGAAAATGGTGCCCCAGACCATGGCGGCGTCCTGCGATTACATCTGCAGGGCCGGCCTGCGCGGGCCGTTTGTGCTGGGTGATGAAATCAGCATCGCTGACTGCTACCTCTACACGATCTGCTCCTGGCTGGAAGGCGACGGTGTGACCGTCGCGGACTTCCCCAAAATCCAGAACTTCATGACGGCAATGGAACAGCGGGACTCGGTGCGCGCAGTTTATGCCAAGGGAATGCTTTGAAGGACACGACGATGACGCATCTATGGGTACGGGCCGAACAGCGCCCCAATGAAGAGCGGGTGGGCCTCACCCCCGAAGGCGCCAAGGCGCTGCTGGCTAGCGGCATCAAGGTCACGGTCGAGGAGAGCTCGGTGCGGGCGATCCCCCTGCAGGGCTACATTGATGCCGGCTGCGAAATCGCGGCGGAGAATTCCTGGCCGCAGGCGCCTGAGGATGCCATCATCTTCGGCCTGAAGGAGCTGCCCGAAGACGGCACCCCCTTGCCGCACCGCCACATCATGTTCGGCCATGCCTTCAAGGGCCAGCACTCCGGCAAAGCACTCTTGGAGCGGTTCAAGTCCGGCGGCGGCACGCTGTATGACCTGGAATACCTGGTCGAGGAAAGCGGCCGCCGGGTGGCGGCATTCGGCTATTGGGCGGGCTATGCCGGTGCTGCGGTGACGCTGAAATCCTGGGCCGCCCAGCAGCGCGGCGAACTGTGCGGCCCCGTTGGTGTCTATGGCGGCAAGGATGCGCTGCTGGCAGACCTCGGCGCCGAGCTGGATGCGCTGAACCGCACCCGCCCCTCTGCCATCGTGATCGGTGCGCTTGGCCGCGTCGGCACCGGCGCTGCCGACCTCTGCGAGGCGATGGGGGTGCAGGTTACCAAATGGGACATGGCGGAGACCGCCCATGGCGGCCCGTTCCCCGAGATTCTGGCACATGATCTGTTCCTGAACTGCATCTTCGCCCGCCCCGGCACCCCGGTCTTTGTTCCCCGCGAGGCGCTGAATGCGGACCGCAAGCTGACCGCGATCGGCGATGTCGCCTGCGATCCGGACAGCGATTACAATCCGGTGCCGGTCTATGACCGCGCCACCACCTGGGAGGCCCCCGCCCTGCGGGTCGCGGACAGCCCGGTGCTTGACGTGATGGCCATCGACAACCTGCCGTCGATGCTGCCGGTCGAAAGCTCCGAAGACTACGCAGCCCAATTGCTGCCTTCGCTGCTGACGCTGACTGATCTGGACAGCGGCGTTTGGGGCAGGGCCGAGGCAACCTATAAGGAGCACCTGCCCGCATGATAGGTTTTTCCGCTCACGGTGAGGGCAGCGCCCGTCCGCGGGCGGCGGCGAAGCGCCCGCCCATGGGGGCGGACGGGCGCTGCCCGGCCTGCGGCCGGGCAAGAGGTTTCTTCTGCCCCCGAAGCATTCGCAAGGGAGAAAACACATGACAATTCACTGGTGCGGCACCGGCCTCTCGGCCATCCCCGGCCTGCGCCGCCTTTTGGAAGCAGGCCATGACGTGGCGGTCTGGAACCGCACCACGGACAAGGCGCGCGAGGCGGTAGGCGACCTGACCACCAACATCCACAGCTTCAGCATCGCCAATCTGGGACAGATGCTCAGCCCGCATGATGTCATCGTCTCGATGCTACCAGGCGACTGGCATGTGCCGCTGGCTGAACTGGCCATCGAGCATGGCGCGCATTTCGTCTCCTCCTCCTACATCGCGCCGGAAATGCGCGCGCTGGACCAAAAGGCGAAAGACGCAGGCGTCTGCCTGATCAACGAGGTCGGCCTGGACCCTGGCATCGACCACCTGATGGCCCATGCGCTGGTCGCCGACTACAAGGCCTCCGAGGCCTATGATGCAGCAAACGAGATCAGCTTCATCTCCTATTGCGGCGGCATCCCCAAGATCCCGAACCCGTTTCGGTACAAGTTCAGCTGGTCGCCGCTTGGTGTGCTGAAAGCGCTGCGCTCGCCGTCGAAATCAATCCGCGATTTCAAGGAGCTGGACGTTGCCCGCCCTTGGGACGCGATCTCCTCCTACGAAGCGCCGCTGCCTGCACCTGAAAGCTTCGAAGTCTACCCGAACCGCGACTCGATCCCCTTCATAGCGCAGTACGAGTTCGGCGATGACTGGAAGGTGAAGGAGTTCGTCCGCGGCACCTTGCGCCTTAACGGCTGGGCGGATGCCTGGGCTGACGTGTTCAAAGAAGTCGAAACGCTGGAAGGCGAAGCAGGCGACGCCCGCCTCAAGGAAATGTCAGACCAGTTCTGGGCTGAAAACGCTTATGACGAGGGCGAGCCGGACCGGGTTGTGCTCTGCGTCGGCCTAAAGGCCGAGAAAGACGGCGCCGAGGTCTGGCACAAGACCTATGTGATGGATGCCTGGGGCGACGAACGCGGCACCGCGATGGCACGGCTGGTCTCCTACCCGGTCTCCTTCGCAATCGAAGCGGCGATGAACGGCAAGATCGCCTCTGGCGTGCACGCCGCGCCGAGCGACCTGGGCCTGGTCGAAAAATGGATGGGTGAGATCGGCAAGCTGGCTCAGCATCTGGAGGTTGTCGACATCAAGGCCTGATCCACTCCGAAAAGCAACAGGGCGCCGTTACTGCGGCGCCCTTCTTCTTTGCAAACACAAGTAACTTGCCGGCTCATGCCAGCCTTCAACGGCCGATCACATCATCCTCGACGTCATGCACATCAATGCCCAGCGCCTCGAGGCCGGCCTCAAGATTGTCCGAAAGATGCGGGGTGCCGATCAGATAATCGGCGGTCGGTGTGGTTGCCTCCTGCCGGGCAGTATAAATTGCATCACCCAGCTCTTCAGGCTCAAAACTGCCGCGCCCGACCCACATGATTCCGACCAGCTCTGCCTGCTGGTCCTCGCCCATCCTGTCGATGAATGCGCGCAGCTCACCCTCAGCCCGGCCCAGTTCCCGGGCCATCATTGCCACCTGCGCCACCTTGCGGACTGAGATCTCCAGCATTGCTCCATTCCTTCTGTTCGCTGCCTCAGCATATCAAACAGCAGTCAAAACGCCTAAGTCTTTGATCTGAGGCAAATGGAACAGCACTCAGACCTGCGCCTTGCCGAAGAGCGCGAGCCCGCTGCGGCGCCCGCGCAGAGCCGCCGACGGCAGCGCAGTCCAGCCCTCGCGCGCGGGCTTTATTCCCGCGGCCTCCAACACAGCGGCCGACGCAATCAGCGCCATGCCTTGCGTCTTTGTCAGCTGCTCCAGCCGCGCCGCAGTATTCACCGTATCGCCAAAGACCGAATATTCCAGCCGCGCGGGGGTGCCAGCAACGCCTGCATAGACTTCCCCCCAGTGAACTCCGATTCCCGCATCCAAACCGGCCTCGCCCGCCT
>JBFOLS010000125.1:0-3285 GCA_040830225.1 Leisingera sp. | reverse complement strand
TGGGCAAGGAGATCCCGGCCGTGGGCACCACCCGGTTCCGCCCGCCGTATACGCCGGTCTCCATCGGCGCTCTGGCGGGGCGCAATGTGCATGGCCACTTCAAGCCGCTGCGCCGTACGCCGCTGCATGACTGGAACCTGCGCCATGGCGCCACCATGACCGAAGCGGGCCTGTGGCACCGGCCCTGGTATTTTGCACAAAACGGCGAAACCATTTCCGAAGCCTATGTGCGCGAGGCCGCTACGGTGCGCGAAACCCTGGGGGTCTGCGATGTCAGCTCGCTTGGCAAAATCGCGGTGCAAGGGCCAGATGCGGCCGAGTTTCTGAACCGGGTCTATATCAACGGGTTTGCCAAATTGCCGGTCGGCAAGGCGCGCTACGGCATCATGCTGCGTGATGACGGCATGGTGATGGATGACGGCACCACCTGGCGGCTGGCTGAGGATGATTTCCTGATGACCACCACCACAACAGGCGCAGGCAATGTCATGGTCTGGCTGGAGGAACTGCTGCAGACCCGCTGGCCGGAACTGCAGGTTCAGCTGACCTCGGTATCGGATCAATGGGCAGCGGTTTCTATAGCCGGTCCGCAAGCGCGGGAGGCGCTGGCAGCCTGTCTGGCGGACGCAGAGGCGGTCTCCGGCGCGGTGCTGCCGTTCATGGGGGTCGCCCGGGCAGTGCTGAAGGACGGCGTTCAGGGGCTGATCGCGCGGATCAGTTTTTCGGGGGAGCTGGCCTACGAGCTTTATGTTCCGGCCGGTTGCGGCGAGGCGATGATGGACCGGCTCTGGGAGGAGGTTTCCCGGCGGGGCGGCTGTCTTTACGGGCTGGAGGCGCTTGGAACTCTGCGCATCGAGAAAGGCCATGTCACCGGCGCCGAGCTGGATGGCCGGGTCACCATCAATGATGCCGGGCTGGGCAAGATGGCCTCAAACAAGAAACCGTTTATTGGCAAGGCGCTGCAATCCCGTCCCGAGCTGACCCGCAAAGACCGGCCAAAGCTGGCGGGTATCTTCCCGAAGGACCGCAGCATGACATTCAACGGCGGTGCGCTGCTGTGCAAACCGGATGAGCTCAAGGGGTTCGGCGAGGGCTGGATCACCGCGGCAACCCATTCACCGGCTCTCGGCCACTGGATCGGGCTTGGCTACGTCGCGGGCGGGCACGGGGCCTGGGAAGGGCAGACGCTGATTGCCGCCGACCCGGTGCGCGGCACCCCGGTCGAGGTGGAAGTCGTCTCTCCCCATATGTTTGATCCGGAAGGAGTACGGATGCATGTTTGACCAGGTGACTGCGCTGCAGGAGCAGCTGAATCCGAGCCGCGGCGGCAAGCCCGGCCCCGCAGGGGTCACGCTCAGCCTGCTCTCGGGATTTACCTTGACGCAGATTGCCGGCTGGCCAGGGACGCTGACCGAGGCCGGAGCCGCCGCCGCCAGCACCGCAGGGTGCGCTGCAGCACCGGGTCCAGGGCGGATTGAGCAGGGCGCAGCCGGCACACTCTTGCGGGTTGAGCCGCTGAAATGGTGGCTGATTCAGGGGGCCGGCCTTCAATCCACGCCGTTGCAAACCGTCAATGGCGGCACAGTTCTTGACCTTTCCAGCGCCCGGACCCTGGTGCAGGTGTCAGGGCCGCAAGCAGAAACTTTGCTGAACCATTTCCTGCCGCTGGATCTGCGCCCGGCTGCCTTTCCCGACGGTGCCGTGGCTTCGACCTCTTTCCATCATGTGGGAGTCACCCTGTGGCGGTCCGGAGCACTGTTCACCTTGGCCCTTCCGCAGAGCTTTGCAGCATCTCTCTGGGAACTGCTGGCCGGCAGCGCGCTGCAATACGGGCTGAAAACGCGTGAAACTGCATTTTCCCCTGTAACAGGAGACCTGAAGTGACCCACCGCATGTCTGTAGATGACCTTTTGGATGCGGTGAAGCGCAATGCTGCGCTGCCGGACGAACTGGCCGAAGCGACGCCGCCGCAGGTCTATACCTCGCCGGAGTTCCTGGAACTGGAGCTGGACGAGATCTTCAACCACGAATGGTTCTGTGTCGGCCGGGAAGACGAATATGAAAACCCTGGAGACTACCGGGCAACCACCATCGGGCGTGATCCCGTGGTTGTTCTGCGCGACCGCGACGGGGTACTGCGGGCAATGTCCAATGTCTGCCGCCACCGCATGGCGACGCTGCTGGAGGGCTCCGGCAACATCCGCGGCCGGATCAGCTGCCCCTATCATGCCTGGACCTATAATCTGGACGGCCAGTTGATCGGCGCCGCCCATATGCGGGACAATTTCAACAAGAAGGACGTCTGCCTGCCGCAGTTCCAGGTCGAAGTCTGGCAGGGCTGGGTCTATGTCTCGCTGGATCCGGGGGCTTCTCCGCTCGGGCCACGGCTGGCGGGGCTGTCCGAACGTCTCGCCAATTACCAGCTGCCGAAGTACCGGACGCTGTTCCGGGCGGAGGAGATCTGGGACACGAACTGGAAGATCCTGGTGCAGAATTTCACCGAGGGCTATCACCTGTTTGTCGCCCATGCCGAAACCATTGAACCTGCAATGCCGACCCGGCTCGCCAATGCAATGCACGGCGGCGCGGCCTACAGCCTTTATGAACAGGGCCGCATCCCCGGAAAATCCTATGAGCGCAATTCGGACATGCAGGTGGACAATCCCCTGCTGACCGGGGAGGAGCGCGAAAAAGCTGTGCTGTCCGCGATCTTTCCCTGCCATGTCATGTCCGTGGTGGCGGAGCGCACCTTCTGGCTGTCGCTTCAGCCTTACGGCACGGATAGGGTCAAGGTTTTCTGGGGGGCTGATTACTACCCCGGCGCGGTGCCGGATGACCCGGAAGAGCGCGCTGCCTATGCCGCGGAGCTGAAGGCCGGTTTTGACCTCATCAACGACGAGGACAAGCCGATCATCGGCGCCATTGCGCAAAACGCCAAGGCGCTGGCAGCGGCACCGGGGCGGTTGTCGCCGAAAGAGCGTACAGTCTGGTATTTCCAGCAGTATCTTGCGGCACAGCTGAGCAAACATACACCCGCCTGAATCGGCCGGAACGACTCTGCTGCAGGTCCATTCACGGGGGAATTTTGCGAACAGGGAGTAAAAAGCGGCTGTGCAGGCGTGCCATGCGCAGCTCGAAAAACCCCGGAAAACCAGGCGGAAATTCCTATTTTGCAGGGGCCGGAAGAAATTTGAAAAAACGCCTTGTTTCTCCGAGTTGCGGCACATATACGGGTCAGCGGAGACGTGGCCGAGTGGTCGAAGGCGCTCCCCTGCTAAGGGAGTA
>JBFOLS010000124.1:0-18231 GCA_040830225.1 Leisingera sp. | reverse complement strand
TGCGCATCAGCGCATCGCCGCCGCAGGCCTTGGCTTCGCCTGCCGGGGTGTCCCATTCCGCATCGCACAGCCGGTTATAGACCGAGGCCTCGGGAAACCGCTCCCGCCGCCGGCCGCAGGCAACTGCCACCTGCGGGCGGCTTTGAAGAAAACCCGCAGCGGTGCTGATCCAATCCGGATCCGTCTCGCAATCGCCATCCACGAATTGAACGTATTCGAGACCCTCATCCAGCGCTGCCAGTCCGGCATTGCGGGCCCGCGCTGCGGTGAAAGGCTGCGACAGGTCCAGATCCACCACCTCGGCGCCCAATGCCCGGGCGGCTTCGGGAGAGCCGTCGGTCGATCCGCTGTCCACGTAGACCAGCTGCTGCACCTGGCCTTGCAGCGACCGCAGGCACCGGACAAGCCGTTCGCCCTCGTTGCGGCCGATCACCACCGCGCCAATGTCGGGGCCGGTCATGTGCTGTCTCCGGCGAGAAAAAGGCTGTACTGCGGCGAATGGCGCAGGAACCCGCGGCGCTGGAGATCAGCGACGCTGGCGTCCTTCACGGCGTCCGTGGACCACAGGCTCAGCTCCGGCTGTGTCTGCATCGCGGTGCTGCGCAGCCTGTCCTCGCCATGCCCGGAGATGGTCTCAGCCTGGATCTGCAGGTCCCGTGCCAGGTTGTCTCCGGCAAATTTGTAGTGGCGGAGCAGCCCTTCCGTATCCGCGACCCGCACGCCCGCGGATGTATGCGGATGCACCGCTGCCTGCACGCCCGGCGCGTTGAAGACCAGCGGGTGCTTGCTGAGGCAGCAGTTTTCGCCAAAGACCTTGCCGCGCACCCCGCCGAACAGCATCCGCGCGCCGCCCGGAGGCTGGCGGTTCTGGCGAAGGTAATAGGAAAACCCTGTTTCCCCGGAAGCATAGCCCACCGGCCGCACGGCGGAGATGTCCGAATACCGGAACGCCTCGACCGCGGCGGCGTAAGACAGATCCCGGGCGGCCGCCAGCGGGCCTTGCGGAAACATTTCCAGCATCTGGGCCTGCAGCGCGGTATACCCCTGCCGGTCCAGATAGCGGGTCAACCCGCCGAGGCCGGCGGTCCCGCTGCCTTCGAAATCGAACAGCTCGTCCATATCGGCAAACAGGCACCAGCGGTCACGGCCATAACGATCGGCGGCATAGCCGCGGAAGGTGTTCTCGAATTGCAGCCAGGGCAGGGCAGAGCGCAGCACCGCGGTGCCCGGCTCCCGGCGGATCCGGTCCAGTGTGCCGTCAGCGGAGCCATTGTCGAAGAACACGAAGGCCGAGACGCCCAGGCGCCGGTAATGCTCGAAAAAGACGTCGAGATAGTATTCCCCGTCACGTACCAAGGCCACCAGAACCACCTCGCCCGGTGAGGTGAAACAGCTGGCGGGACCGTGCAGGCGGCGAACAGAGGCGCGGAAGCGCGCCGCCTGAGCGATGCGCCTGGTGCGGGCGGTCAGCCATTGGCCAAGGGTTTTCTGCACGATAAGCCCAATCTTGCGCCGGTCCGGAAATTCCCAGTCAAACTGCAGGGTTCCGCTGCCGGCTGCAAGCGCCGCAGCGCGGCTCAATTGCAAATGCGGCTGGAATGCTGCAGTCTCGAAGCATGGGGAGGAAATCAGAAAGGATCGCGGTGCATGACGGCTGAGCTGACGGTTCTGGCCGGTGATGTGGGCGGCAGCCGGACCCGGCTGGCCCTGGCCGCCCCCGGCATTGGGGTCACCGCGCTTCAGAGCTTTTCCAACGACAGTTTCGCCAGCCTGGAGGATGTGCTGCAGGCATATTGCGCGCAGCCCGGCCTGCCGCCCTTGCAGGGGGCCTGCCTGGCGGTGGCCGGACCGGTCCGGGGTGGGGCATTTCAGCTCAGCAACCGCAACTGGCGCGGAGAGGCCAGCGGCATTGCGGCGGCGCTGGGGCTGCCGGAAGCAGGCACGATGAAACTTGTCAACGATCTGGCGGCGCTGAGCCAAGCGCTGCCGGTTCTGATCCCCGGGCAGCTCTTGAGCCTGAGGCCCGGCCGTCAGGGCGGCGGTCAGGCGCTGGTGGTTGGTATCGGAACCGGCTTCAACGTTTCAGCCTCTCTGAACGGGGCCGCGCTGGAGGCAGAGCTGGGCCAGGCCGGCCTGCCGCAGCTGCTGTGCCGCCGTTTGCAGGTGCTGCTGGAGCACGCGCCGGAAGAGTTCGCCAGTATCGAAGCCTTATTCTCCGGCCCCGGGCTGGTGCGCTTTCACCAGGCGCTGACCGGTGCTGCGGCCAGCAGTGCGGAGGGGATCGAGGCCGCCTATCTGGCAGATCCGGACACGCCCGAGGCCCGCACAGTTTGCGAATGGGCGCACCTGCTGGGGCTGCTGGCCCGCGAGCTGACCGCAGCCTACATGCCCGGGCAAGGGCTGTTCTTCGCCGGCAGCGTGGCGCGCGGCATTCTGAACACACCCGCGCGGGAGCGCTTTCTGAACAGCTATACCGCCCCAGGCGGGCGGCTGGGCGAGGTCTGCGCCGAGGTGCCGCTTTGGTTGATCACGGACGATGCTGCGGGGGTGAGCGGCGCGGCACAGGTGGCCCTGGCCGCCGCCGGGGAACGGCTGCCGGCATCTGAAGACCAGGCCCGGACGGGTGGCCGTCAGTAGTCGCGCTTGAAGAACAGGCCGAAGCCGGTTTCGCCTTCACTGTCCACCGTGCCCTGCACCGTCAGGCTGTCCGTGACATCAAGATTTATGCTCAACTCGCTGTCGCCGCGGGTATTGACGTTGAAGTCTGTGTAGACGTTTTCAGCCACGTATCCGCCCAGCCCCAGCTGTCCGGCGCCGAGGTTGTCAGCACCGATATCGACATCCGCAGCTCCGGTGGCATTGCGCACCCGCTCCTGGGCACCGCCGCCGCGGCCGCTGAGCGTCAATGCCGAGCCTGCCAGCCGGGCCAGCGCCAGCGGCGAGATGTCTTGAATATTGTCCCCGAACAGAAGCAGCGCCAGCGCTTCTTCGCTGGGGCGCGGCGGGTCGGAAGTGACCTTGATCTCAGGCGCGTCGACCTGCCCGGAAATCTCCAGCGTTGCGGTGCCCTGATCAGTGGCGGCGGAAGACTTGAACTCAAGGTAGGGTTTCAGGTCGCCCAGCAGGGTGATCCGGCCTTCGTCCAGCTCAAGACGGCGGCCGAGGATATCGAAGGTGCCGCGGATCAGGCTGATCTGGCCCGAAGGGGACAGCCGCGCGGTGGTGCCGCGCAGCCGGATTTCGCCGCCAAGCTCCGAACGCAGGCCCCGGCCGCGGGCAAAAATGCGTGACGGTGCGCTGATCAGGATGTCCAGCTCGGTCTTGCCGGAGCCGCCGCCGCTGGCGCTGCCGCCGGTGAGCCCGGCACGGGCCAGGGTCTGGCGCACCTCCCGGGGCGCCCCCACATGGCGGATCGGCGGGATCGGCGCTGCCGAGACGGAGCCGCCGGCAGCGTTCAGGTTGATATTGGTCTCGCCCACATCAATCCGGCCGGTGACCCGGTTGCTGCCGGCCATGGCGCCGGACATCGCCAGGCTGCCGTTCAGCAGGGTTTCATAGGACAGGTGATCGGTTACCACCACGCCGCCAATGGAGATCTGCAGATTGCCGTTGAAGGGCGGCAGCAGCCCCACCGGGCCGCTGATCCGCACCGCGCCGCCGTCGCGGGGGCGGGCCGAGACCTGCAGCTGGGCGCTGGAACGGGCAATCGAGACCGTGGCGCGGATGTCATCCACCCGCTGCGCCGCCGCCGGGATGGCCAGCGATGCGCCGGGGACCGAGATGGTGCCGCTGAGCGCGTCCAGCCCCGGCGCGCCTTTCAAGGCCAGGTCAAAGTTGGCGGGCCCCTGCAGCAGGTTGGGGGAGATGAAGGGGTTCACGCCTTCCAGCCGCAGCATGCCCTTGGCGGTTACGTCAGCGGTGCCTTCTGCTTCGTTCCAACTGCCTGCCACCCGGCTGTCGATACCGGCAGGGCCGCTGGCGGTGCTTTCCACCGTCCAGATGCCCTCGCGGCGGCTGGCGGTGCCTTTGGCGGCGAGCTGGCCGGGCAGGTCAGGCACCAGCCGCTGCAGCTGTTCCATCACCGCGTCAAAGCGCAGGTCGGCACTGCCGTCGCCTTCGCGGAAACTGCCTTCGAAGTCCGCGGCAGATCCGGTCGGTCCTGCCACCGCGGCCGAGAACAGCCAGTCGCCATTGCGGCGTTTGGCCGTGCCATCGGCACTCAGCTTGCCCGGCAGCTGCGGCACAAAGCGTTCCAGTTCGTTCAGCGCGGCGGCGAATGTGAAGTCGGCGTCGCCGTCCAGCGTGACCGAACCGTCCAGCTTGGCGCCGGAGGTGTGCGGGCCGGTCAGCTCTGCCACACCGCTAAGGCGGTTGCCGTTGCGGGTGAGAGTGGTTGCCAAGGCCAGCGTGCCGGGGTTCTGCGGTATCAGAACCTCCAGCCGTTTGAGCTGAGCCGTGATCTCCATCCGCCCGGCGTCGCTGTTGAGGCTGCCTGCAGCGGTGGCCGCAATGGCGCTGCCTGCAAGGTTGAAGTTGTCGATGGCGATGCCGTTCTCGTCCCGCGCGGCCTTGAGCTGCAGCGTGGTGGTGCCCGCCAGCAGCTCATCCGCCTGGGCGATGCCCGCGGAGAGGTCCTGTGCGATGACTTCCAGATCGGTGGCAAAAGCGCCGGAGAGCGGCGTGAAGGAGCCCTTGACCGCGCCGCGCACCGCGCCGCCCAGCGGCCGTCCGGCCAAGTCCGAGAAACGGGTCAAGTCTGCGGCGCCTGCGGTCAGGTCCGTTGTGATTTTCAGACCGCTTTCCAACCCGTCCAGGGCCACGTCGCCTGCGGCCTGGTAATCGCTGCCGCGCAGCTGCATATCCGTGATCTGCAGCGCGCCGGGGCCCTTGGTGCTGAGGGTTCCTTCAAAGCGGATGTCATCGCCAGCGGCCTTCGCCAGCGCCGGGTCGCGGGGCTTGAAGTTGCTGAGGCCGGCGGTCAGTCGGCCCTCCAGGGCAAACCCGCCGCTCTGGTCCAGCGTGCCGCGCCCCGCGATTTCCGCCTGGCCGATCAGGGCACCCGGGTGGCTCAGCTGGTCCAGGATGCCGTCCAGGGTCCAGTTGCCCTCGGAGGTTTTGGTCAGCTGCAGGCCCGCAGCCGCCAGCGTGGTCTGGCCGCCCGCAACCGGCAGGGTGACGGCGGCCAAACCTTCAGGCGGGGTGATGGCGGTTTTCAGGTTGGCGGTGTCCAGCTTGCCGCCCGCATCAAGTGCGGCGGCGCCGGTCACCTGCAGCGCATTGGTGCGCAGCACCAGCGTGTCCAGCGCAACAGCGCCGCTGCCTGCGCGGGTGCCTTTTACGTTCAGGCGCAGGCCAGGGCCGAAGAAGGGCCGGTGCACGGGCGGCAGCAGGGGGTCGATATTGCCGCCGAGATCGGCCGAGAAACCGATGCTGCGCGGGGTCTCCGGGGCTGCATCTGCAGGCGGGGCGGCTGCGGCCAGCACCACTTGGCCGGCCAGCCGCTCGGTGCCGTTGGTGCCAAAGCTGATGTCGGCGGTGAAGTCGCTGACCGGTCCCTGGCCCTTGGCGGTCAGCAGGAGATCAGGGCGGCCCGGCAGATCCAGGCTGCGGGAGATCAGACCGCCGGGTGCCTCCTGCAGTGCCAGGTCCAGAGTGATTTGCTGGGTTTCATTGGCATAGCCGGCCGTGAGCCGGAGGTGATCGCCGGGCTTGTCCAAGCGGGCGGCGTCCAGCTTGGTGTCCAGTGCGCCGTCCACCAGTTTCAATGACCCCTCGACCGAGAGGCTGGCTGCGGTGCCTGCCAATGCTTCACCGAGCTCGATCCGGGCCGCCTTGATCTGGCCCAGCTCGATTGAGACCGGCAGGTCGGGCAGCGCAAAGGGCGTGGCCTCGGGTGCGGGCAGTTCCGGATCCTGCGGCACCGGTTCCGGCGCGCGCTCGACCGCGATGCGATCGGCGGACAGCTGGTTGACAGAAAACCGGCCGCGCAACAGCTCCAGCCGGTTCCAGTCCAGTTCGGCGCCTTCGATGGTCAGCCAGATGCCGTCTGCGTCGGCCACGGTGATCTTCTTGATGGTCGCCTGGGAGGAGAAGGCGCCTTCCAGTCCTGTCACGGTGATATAGCGGCTGTCGCCTGACAGCGTATCCTCGAGGAAATCGACCAGCAGGCCGCCGCTCTCCTCGGCGCTGTCCTGCGCGGCAGCGGGGGTAAAGGTCAGGCCCAGGGCCAGGCTATAGGCGAGGAATTGTCTCAAAATGCCTGTCCTATTCCGATGTAGAATTGCAGCCCGTCTTCGGATCCGCCGTCGACAGGGTAGGCAAGGTCGAGCCGGAGCGGGCCGATGCCGGCCACGTCATAGCGCAGCCCCAGGCCGGCCCCGGCATGGCGGGCCGAGGAGCCGGAGACAAAACTGTCCGCATCGACAAAGCCAAGGTCATAGAAACCGACCAGCGAAATTTTGTCGGTGATCTTGCCCCGTACCTCGCCGGACAGGGCCACGAAACTGCGCCCGCCCGCGGTACCACTGCCCACCGGAACGCCCAGTGACTGGAATTCATGGCCGCGGACCGATCCGGCGCCGCCGGAGAAGAACAGAAGGGTCGGGGAAATCTCGCTGAGCGAAGGGCCGACCACCGAGCCCATCTGCAGCCGCCCAGCCAGCACAATCCGGTCATCCGCGCCCAGCCCGTAGTAGGCCCGCCCGTCGCCCTTCAGCTGCAGGCCGGACTTGTTGCCGTCTATGCCGAAGAACGGGGTGGCACCGCCTTGCAGGAAGAAGCCGTTTGCAGGGTTCACCCGGCTGTCGCGGGCGTCATATTCGGCGCGGATGCGGCCTGCGAGGTATTTGAACCGGCGTTTGCCGAAGACGTCCTCGGCCAGGGTGGAGGAGACGCCTAAAGCGGCCTCTGCAAAGAAGATGTCCGAGAAGGTGCGCCGGGCGCCGATGGCACCAAGCACCTGGGTGGCGCTGTAGTGTTCTTCGTCCAGGCGTTCGGCCTCGGCGAGGTAGAAGATCAGATCATCCGGTCCCAAGGCGGCGGGCCGGTCCAGCCGGACGGCAACGCGCCCGTCGATGTCGTTGCTGCTGCCGATGCCGCTGAGGCGGGCCTCGATGCGCAGTTTCTCGGCAGCTCCGAACAGGTTGCGGTGCATCCAGCTGCCCGACAGTTCCAGCCCGTCCGAAGAGCTGATCTCGGCGCCGAAGGTCAGGCGGCGCGGCGGCAGGTCCTCAACTTGGGCGGTGAAATCGAGAGTGCCGTCCGGATTGGGCTGTTCCGCCTCGCTGAGAACAACGGTTGAGAAGGTCCCGGTCCGGCGCAGGCGGGTCGCGGACTTGGCGACCAGATCCGGGTGGAACTCTTCACCCGCTGGGAAGCCGGCGATGCGGCGGATTGCGTCCTCGCGCACCGAGGTCTCGCCGGTGACCTGCATCTGCCCGAAGCGCAGTTTGGGTCCCGGTGCCATGCGCAGGCGGGCGTCCAGCCGGGCCTGCAGGTGGTTTGCGGTGATGTTCTGCTCTGCCACGGCGGCCTTGGCGTGGCCGCTGCGGCGCCAGGCTTTGACACCGGCAATGGCGGCGGCGCGGATCGCCTCGGTGCTGGCAGGCGCGCCGGGCGCGAAGCCTTCGGGGATTTCCACCTCGCTAGTCTTCGGGAAAGGCGCCAGCTCCGCTGCGCCAAAGGCAAAGCGCGGTCCGGGTTTGATGGTGATCTCGACCTTTCTGACGCTGCGCGGCGGGTTCAGCGGCTGGATCCGGGCGGCCTCGCGCCCGTCCAGCCGGATGTTGACCACAGGCGAGAAATGACCGGCATCGTAAAGCACCTGCACCAGCGTCCGGTAGTCCGAAAGCGCCGCCGCCAATAGCTCCTGCACGTTGGTTTCGCCGCTGGCCGCAACCGAGGCGGAGGAGCCGCGCAGCCGCTCTGCCAGCGCCGCATCGGCGCCGGGTGCCTGCAAGGTGGCTTCAGCGCCAAAGGCGGCGGGCGGCAGCAGGGTTAGGATGCTGAAGGCAGCGGCGCGCGCCAGATGGCGCGGGCGGAAGGGAAAATTCATGTTTGCTCCCGGCAGCGGGCGTAAAATCCGGCCTGGGCCCGGACGGGCCTCAGACGCCGCGGCAAGACTAGCACGGGAATTTTAGGGGATGGAACCTGCAATACGGCAGCTTTCCGTCATGTTGCCGCGCGCCGGCCAGCTGCGGCCAAGCGGAAGGCCTGCGTGCCGGCGCAATTCTGCCGGTTTGTCGTTTGCGATGAAGAATTGGCGGCAATTATGATTTGGCAATTGGAAAGGAATTTGTACTATCCGGATCAGCTCCGGCAGCCAAAACTGCCGGAGCTGGCACTGATTAACAAACTACAACAGCTAACGTCAGGCGCAGCCACCACTCACATGAAGCCATGCCTGGCGGAAATGATACCACGCAGGATGTTACTGTCCATATAATTGTCAGTATGATAATTTTGTGTGGTATCATTTTAAGCATGCACAGCAGGGCGTGAGTTGCGCGGGGTAGGGTTTTGGACAGGTTGCGATCAATATTCGAATTGCGTGACATGCTGTTTCAGATGGAGCGGGACATTGGCCTTGACCGTCTCAGCCCGGTGGAGCGGGATGTCTTCCTGGCTGCCCATTCACTGACCAGCGATCCAGGTGCCCCGGTGAAGTCAGATCAGATCCGCAGCCACCGGCTGGTGCAGGGTATCGCCCAGGCGACCTATCACCGGACATTGAAGTCGCTGCTGGACATGGGGTTCCTGGAGCGTGCGGGCGGCTCGCGGGCCAAACATTACGTGGTCTGCTTCGATCCTGCGGCGAAATAACCAAGCCCGTGCATCTGGTTGCAGAGCCGGCCTCCGGCGACTAGACCGGCAGCATGAGACATGCTTCCCAGTTGTTTTCCCGGTTTCAGGTTTTTGCGGTGATTGCCGCGGTCTATGTCGTTTGCCACGGGCTGACGGCCTGGGTTGTGACACCCGTGCAGCAGCGGTTCCTGCCAGAGCTGACGGTGTTTGCCAGCCTGGTCTATCTGCCGCACGGGGTGCGGGTGCTGAGCGTTTGGCTGTTCGGCTGGAAGGCGGTTCTGCCGCTGGCTTTCGGCGCCTTTCTGTCGGAACTGATATTTACCGAGACGAGTGTCCGCCAGCTTATGCAGCCGGTTCTGCTGGAGTCCATCGCTGTGGGTGCCTTGTCTGCACTTGCCGCTTTCGGCGCGTTCCGGTTGCTGGGACAGAGGCTTTTTGCCGGCCGGGCGCGGCAGATGGCCTGGAAATGGCTGCTGGCGGTTGGGGCGGTGGCCTCGGTCTTCAATTCCATCGGCCAGTCGGTGGTCTTTTCCGGGCTCATCTTTCCCGGAGACCAATTGCCGGTGATGGCAGTTTATGCGGCAGGCGACCTGATCGGCCTTGCCGTTTGCATGGTCGCGCTGTTGCTGATTTTCCGCTGGCTGCGTCTGGCGGGGCAAAGCCGCAGGCTGCAGAAATAGCTAACCCCCGTGACGCGGGCTTGCAGATGGCGGCAGGTTAAGGCCGCCGTCAGCCGGCCATGATCCGCGCCACATCCAGCATGCGGGCCGAAAAGCCCCATTCGTTGTCGTACCATCCGAAGACGCGTACCTGGGCATCGCCCGCCATCCGTGTTTCGGGGCCAGCAATCACCAGTGATTCAGCCCGTGCACGCAGATCCGAGGACACCAGCGGCATATCGGTCCAGCCCAGCACCTTGGAGGCCGCAACGCCCTCGCGCAGGGCGGCGTCGAACTCTGCCTCGCTCATCGGCGTCTTCAGATGCGCCACCAGATCCACCGCCGAGACGCTGGCCGTGGGGACCCGCACCGCGGCGCCGCTGACCCGGCCTTTCAGATGCGGCAGCACCTCGTCGATCAGATGCATCGCCGATGTAGTTGTCGGCACCATCGACTGCGCGCCGCCGCGCGAGCGGGCAAAATCGCCGCGCGGCGCATCCACCATCGGCTGCGAGTTGGTGTAGCAGTGGATGGTGGTCATATGGGCGGTGTCT
This sequence comes from Leisingera sp., assembly GCA_040830225.1. Lineage (GTDB taxonomy): Bacteria > Pseudomonadota > Alphaproteobacteria > Rhodobacterales > Rhodobacteraceae > Leisingera. The sequence goes on along the minus strand of JBFOLS010000124.1, from coordinate 8,216 downwards.
ATGCCGGCAATCTGATCCAGCAGCTTGACCAGCGGCGTGAGGCCATTGGTGGTGCAGGAGGCGTTGGAGACGATGCGGGCACCGCCCAGCGACTCTTCGTTGGCGCCCAGCACCACGGTCAGCTCGGCCGCCGGGGAGGGGCCGGAGATCAGCACCTTGCCGGCGCCTGCCTTGATGCCGCGCTCAGCCACGTCAGAGGTGCGGGCGATGCCGGTGCATTCCAGCACCAGGTCAACGCCGGAAAGGTCCACCTTGGTCAGATCAGGCTCATGGCTCACGGGGATGGTGCGGCCCATAACCTGCAGCGCGTCGTTGCCGTGCTCTACCGGATGGGCGAAGGGGCCGAAGGTGCTGTCGTATTGGAACAGATAGGCGCACATGTCCAAGGGTGCGATATCGTTGATCCGCACCACCTCGATGCCGTCTCCGCGCGAGGTGGTCAGAATCTGGCGCAGGATGGCGCGGCCAATGCGGCCGAATCCGTTGATAGCAAGTTTCATGCGCAATCTATGGCAGGCGCGCCGGAGCGGCTCAATCCATGGTTCCCGGAAAATGATCACATTTCACGGGGAGGATGTTTCAGAAAAAACCTTAAAACCGCAGAGCCGTCAGAAGCGCTCCTATTTGCGGCAGATCATTTGCGCGTAGTAGGTGCCGGAGATGCTGCGCACCAGCGTGTCGAGATTGACACTGCACCCGGTGGCGTTGCGCAGCGCCCGTACCGCCTGGCGCGCGGTCAGGACTGCAGGCGGGCGGAAGGGAAGGTGTTCAAGGTTCAGCCGGGTGGCGCTGTAGCGGTGCGGTGTGTCCTCCACCGGTGCCACCACCCAGTCGCGGCCCAGCACGGTCACCTTGGTGCCTTCCACGCCTTTGGCCAGGAGGGGGGCGGCGAGGGCGGTGCAGAGGGCCGCCGCCAATGCAGTCTGTTTCATCATCGAAATGCTCCTGCGGAAATCTCTTATTGCAGCCTAGCGCGGGGCGAAGGCATTGCAAGGAAGGGTTTTCCGCAAGAGGTGTCAGAGATGATCGACCGCCTCGGCCTGGCGCAGCTCCGCGGCGCAGAGCTGCAGGCCGCGCAACAGCCGTTCTGCGTCGGCTTCGGGCCGGGAGCCGCGCGGGGCCGAGCAGCCTGCAACGACCGGGGTGCGGCCGGGGCGTGAAACAGGTACGGCGTAACCGGTTATTCCGGCCTCGAATTCGCTGCCGGTTATGCAGAATCCCTGCTCGCGGGCCTGGGCAACACGCTCAAGAATGGCGGCGGGCTCCTGCAGCGACTGTTCGGTATGGCGGGGGATATCCGTAGCAGCCAAAGCTGCGGCCGCTTCCTCTGCCGTCAGCCCGGCCAGCAGCATCCGCCCGAGGCTGGTGTGCGCCAGAGGGATATGCGAGCCGGCGGTGAAGCCATAAGTGATATGGCCGTGCTCGACGGTGGACTGCGCCAGCAGCAGAACCCGGCCCTGGTCGAGCATTGCCAGGGTCACCTCGATCTCCATCTGCCGCGCGTGGCGGTTCAGCACCGGCTGCACCCGGCGGCCGAACTGGTTGGCCTGCAGAAAGCCGCCGGCCAGCGCCAGCACCCGCGGGGTCAGCGACAGCATCCGCCCGTCCTGGCGAAGGTAGCCTGCCTGCACCAGAGTCAGCGCCCCGCGCCGCGCGGTGGCACGGTCCTGGCCGCTGCGCCTTGCGATCTCAGCCAAGGTCATGCTGGGCGTGGCAGCATCAAAAACCGCCAGAACTGCCAGCCCCTTGGCAAAGCTTGATGAAATATTCCTGTCCTGTTCCGGTGCCGTCATCTGCTGCCTGTCATCATTTGGAATGCCGCCGCCTGATGAGGCAGCTTTTGTGCGAATTATGGACACAATGTGCGCTTGACGAACGCTGTCAAGGCACAAATCCACCGCAATATCCCGATTGCGCAGGCATAAGCGGCAAAATCCGGGCATAAGCTGGACGCGGGAGGCATTTCCGGTGCAATTTCAAGCAGCTTGCTATCCAAGAGGCCGCCCATGGCGCAAGATTTCACATCCGGCAAACTGGCCCGCTTGGGGCTGCTGACAACTGATGACTGCCGCAGGGCTGCAGAGATCGTCTCGCGGGCGCAGTTCGACGGGATTGAGACGGTGCGGGTGCTGTTCCCCGATCAGCACGGGTTGCTGCGCGGCAAGACGGTGATGGCGGAAGGCTTTGCTTCGGTCTTTGAGCGCGGCTTGAACGTGCCGTCGACGCTGTTGCTGAAAGACACCTCGCACCGTACCGCCTTTCCGGTGTGGGAGGAGGGCACTGGCCTGGCGGGCCCGATGCAGGGGGCGGGCGATGTGCTGCTGGTGCCGCGTCCCGATACCTACCGGGCGCTGCCCTGGTCGGGCCACTCCGCCTGGATTTTCTGCGAACCGGTCTATCCGGACGGGCGGGCGATCCCCTTTGCCTCCGGCGGGGTGCTGCAGCTGGCAGTGGACAGGCTGGCGGAGCAGGGGATGGCCGCGACCTTCGGGCTGGAGGTCGAGTTTCACATTTTCGAACTGGCGGACAAGGCGGCGGCGCATGAGCAGGCAGGCCGTCCCGGCGCGCCGGTGCAGACCCGTAATCTGATGCAGGGCTACCAGTATCTGACCGAAACCCGCTATGGCGAGGTGGAGGGGGTGCTGGATCTCTTGCGCCGCAACGCCCAGAAACTGGGGCTGCCGGTGCGCTCGGTCGAGATCGAGATGGGGCCAAGCCAGGTCGAGTTCACCTTTGCCCCCGATGGCGCCATGGCCCAGGCCGATGCGATGGTGATGTTCCGGACGATGGTAAAGGAAGTCTGCGCCCGCAATGGCCTGCATGCCAGCTTCATGGCCAAGCCGCGTTTGGATAATGCCATGGCAAACGGCTGGCATGTGCATCAGTCGCTGCAGGACCTGGCAACGGGGCGCAATCTGTTCATGCCGGAGACGGCAGGGATGCTGACTCCGCCTGCCAGCGCCTGGATGGCGGGGCTGCTGAAGTATGCTGCTGAGACCTCGCTGCTGATCGCGCCGACGGTGAACAGCTACAAACGCTATCTGCCCTATCAGCTGGCACCGAACCGGATCGGCTGGGGCGAGGACAACCGCGGCGCCATGCTGCGTGCGCTGATGCATCCTGGCGATACCGCCAGCAGGATCGAGAACCGGGCGCCGGACAGTTCCGCCAACCCCTACCTCGCGCTGGCGGCGCAGATCATCGCGGGCTCCGCCGGCCTGGCCGAAGGGCTGGAGGCGCCGCGGCCCACGGTGTCGCCCTACAGCGAGGACAGCGATAAGCTGCCGCGCTCGCTGGGGCAGGCGCTGGCCGCCTTTGGCAGTTCGAATCTCTGCCGCGAGGCGCTGGGCGAAGACACAGCCTCCTATCTCCATCACCTCAAAAGGTTCGAGTGGGAACGCTATCTCGACACCGTCAGCGAATGGGAGCAGGCGGAGTACTTCAACCTGTTCTGACGCTTCCTGTGCCCACAGCCGCAGCCTCGTATTTTCTTTCTGATCCCGCGATTTGGCATCTTGATCGCGGGGGGCAGCCATTGTTAGCGTATACCCGCGTATGCAGAGGCCGGTGCGCCGGGGCTCTGTTTTCTTCGGCGCCTGCGCGGCAGCCGCGACACTTATCAAACCTGTGCTTTTCTAAGGGAAAACAAGATCATGAAATATACCGAGGAACACGAGTGGCTGCTGCCCGAAGGCGATCTGATCACCGTCGGCATCACCGCGCATGCTGCCGAGCAGCTGGGCGAGGTGGTCTATGTGGAACTGCCGGAGCCGGGCACAGAAGTGTCCAAGGATGATGAGATCGTGGTGATTGAATCGGTGAAAGCGGCTTCGGACATCCTGTCGCCGCTGGACGGTGAAGTGGTTGAGGTGAACGAGGCGCTGGCCGACGATCCGGGCAAGGTGAACGAGGATGCGGAAGGCAGCGCCTGGTTCTTCAAGATCAAGCCCTCGGACCTATCGCCGATGGACGATTACATGGACGAAGCCGGGTACAAGGATTTCATCGGCTAATCCGGTTGCCTCGGTTTGAGAACCGCTTGTTTCCTGATGGAAACAAGCGGTGCCTCCGGCGGGGGTATTCTTGACCAGAAAGAAGCGGGGCGTGCTTGCTGCGGCTGCGTCAGTAGCCGCGCTGGCGGTCCACCTCGTGCAGCAGCATTTCGCCCGCTTCCAAGCGGCGGTAGTTTTCCACCACATCTTTCATCGCATCACCCAGGTGCCAGCCCGAGACATGCGGGGTGATTGTGACGCCCGGATGGGTCCAGAGCGGGCTGTCCTGGGGCAGCGGCTCCTGGCTGGTCACGTCCAGCACAGCGCGGCCCGGGGTGCCCTGGTCCAGTGCGGCGGCAAGAGCGGCCTCGTCGATCAGGTCGCCGCGGCCGGCATTGATCAGCGTTGCGCCGGGTTTCATTGCTGCCAGCATCCCGGCATTCATCAGTTGCCGGGTGGCCGGGGTCGAGGGCAGGATCGAACAGACATAGTCGCATTCACCCAGCATCTGCGGCAGGGCGTCTGCGCCGTGGCGGCAGTCAACACCTTCGATTTCCTTGGGTGAACGGCTCCAGCCCAGCACCCGGAACCGCATGTCCCGCATCAGCTGTGCTGTCAGGCCGCCGATATGGCCGAGACCCAGAATGCCGACCGTTGTCTCCGCGGGGCGTTTCGGTGCCAGGGGTTCCCAGGTGCTGCGGTTTTGGGAGGCTTCGTGCTGTGCCATGTTGCGCTGGCCGTGCAGCACGTAAGCCAGGCAGTAATCGGCGATCTCATGGGCCGGTTCCAGCGGTTTCAGCCGCGCGACCCGCACATGCGGCGCCAGGCTGGGGTGGGCCACAATGGTATCCACGCCGGCGCCCAGTTTCTGCACCAGCTGCAGGTTTGGCAGATGTGCGGGCAGGTCCCCCTTCAATGCGGAAACAGCCAGCACAGTGATCTCTTCCAGGTTGCCGGGTTCCGAGAGCGGCCGGATGTCCGTTCCGGGCGCAATCGCCCGCAGTTCTTCTGCCAGCTGTTCTTCCGTGTACCAGCCGTCGTGGCCGATGCTGATCAGCAATGCCATAACCGTTCTCCCTGCGCAGTTCTTTCCGCCGGACTTAGCCACGGAATGAAAGCGGGCGAAAGCAGGAAGTTCAGGGCTGACCTAGGCCGGCGGCTGGTTTTTGCACCAAGAAAGAGGAGGTGCACAGGAATTGCCAGACCGGCCGGGAGGCTCAGGCGAAAGGATCGTCCGGATAGCCGACCCGCGCCAGATAGAGCCCGTGCCCGGGGCAGACCGGCCCGCAGGCGGCGCGGTCGCAGGCTTCCAGTGCGGCTTTCACATCCGCGGGTTCCCAGGCGCCGGCGCCGACGCGCTCCAATGTGCCGACAAAACTGCGCACTTGGTTGTGCAGAAAGCTGCGGGCGCGGACGTGGAAACGGACCTCGGGCCCCGAGAAACCCTGCACCCGTTCCACCCGCAGCTCATCCAGTGTTTTGACCGGGCTCGCCGCCTGGCAGATCGAGGAGCGGAAGGTGGTGAAATCATGGTTGCCAATGAGGTAGTCGGCGGCTTCCTGCATGGCCTCAGCATCCAGATCATGGCTCAGCTGCCAGACCTGGCCCGCGTCATGGGTCGCGGGCGCGCGGCGGATCAGGATGCGGAACAGATACTGCCGCTCCACGGCTGAGAAGCGTGCATGCCAGTCATTTTCCACCCGGGCGCAATCCACGATGGCCACCGGATCGGGCTTCAGGTGGTAGTTCAGTGCTTCCGACAGGCGGAACGGGTCCCACTCCTTGGCCATGTCGCAATGGGCCACCTGGCCCAGCCCGTGCACGCCGGTGTCGGTGCGCCCGGCGGCCGCGATGGTATGCTCGCCAGGCTGCAGCTTTGCCAGCGCAGCCTCGATCGCCCCTTGCACCGAAGGCAGATCCTTCTGCCTTTGCCAGCCGGCAAAAGGCTTCCCGTGGTATTCGACTTTCAAAGCAAAACGCGGCATGGGCGGCCAAGTAGCAACAGGACCGGGCCGGGGCAAGCCCCAGCTGCGGGCAGCGGGCTCTGGTAACCGGCAGGCATGCTGCCTATCTTGCAGGCAGCAAGAACAGAGCAGGATCAGGGCCTTGGTGTTAACCTCCCTAGCAGATGGGGTGATGAGCAGCGTGGAAAGCGCCGCTAGCGGTGTGTCCTCGGCGCTGTTCGACAGGCCCTTGCGGCTGGGCGTTACAGGGCTTGCCCGCTCCGGCAAGACGGTGTTCATCACCTCACTGGTGGCCAACCTTCTGGACCGGGGCCGGATGCTGCAGCTGAATGCTGCCCGGGAGGGGCGGATAGAGGCTGCCTTCCTGCAGCCGCAGCCGGACGACACCGTGCCGCGCTTTGATTATGAAAATCACCTCGCGGCGCTGACCGGGCCGTCACCCCATTGGCCGGACAGCACCCGGGTGGTTTCCGAACTGCGTCTCAGCCTGAAGGTGCGGCCCGCCGGCTTGCTGTCGGGCTTGCAAGGCCTGCGGACGCTGCATCTGGATATCGTCGACTATCCGGGCGAGTGGCTGCTGGATCTTGCTTTGCTGGACAAAAGCTATGCGGATTGGTCGCAGGATGTGCTGTCGCGCATCTCTGCCCGCCCGCAGGCGAAAAGGTTCCTGTCGGAGCAGTCGCGGGCTGATCCCGCAGCAGCACATGCCGAACCGCAGGCACAGGCGCTCGCCGCCGCCTTCACGGAATACCTGACCGCAGCCCGCGCCGCGGGCTTCTATGACTGTACCCCGGGCCGCTTCCTGCTGCCGGGGGATCTGGAGGGCTCGCCGGTGCTGACCTTTGCGCCGCTGCCCGGCGGAACCGGAGACCCGCGCGGCAGCCTCCGGCGCGAGATGGAGCGGCGTTACGAAGCGTATAAGTCCAAGGTGGTGAAGCCCTTCTTCCGCGACCATTTCGCACGCATCGACCGCCAGGTCGTACTGGTTGATGCTTTGTCGGCCATTCATTCCGGGCCGCAGGCCGTGGAAGATCTGCGCCACGCGATGACGGATATCCTCAGCGCCTTCAAACCGGGGCGAAATCACTTCCTGACCCGCCTTCTGGGCGGCAAGCGGGTGGAGAAAATCCTCTTTGCCGCCACCAAGGCCGATCACCTGCACCACGCCCAGCACAGCCAGATGGCGGCCATCATCGAAGCGCTGACCCGCGAGGCGCAGGACCGGGCCCGTTTTGCCGGGGCAGAGACTGCGGCCCTGGCCCTGGCTTCGCTGCGCACCACCACCGAAGAGACGCGCGCTCACAATGGCCAGGACCTCCCCTGCGTACGCGGCACCCTGCTGGAGAACGGCAAGCAGGCGGCCTTCTATCCAGGCGCCCTGCCGGAGGACCCGGCACAACTGCTCGCCCCGGCGCGCCAAGGAGCAGAGCACTGGCTGGAAGGCGACTACCAGGCGATGGCCTTTGCACCTGCGCCGCTTACCCTGAAACATGGCAGCGGCCCGCCGCATATCCGCCTTGACCGCGCCGCCGAATTCCTGATCGGAGACGCCCTGTGACCCTCCCCTCCGCAAACTTCTTCCTGCGTGCTGCCACCCCGCTTGATGCCGGGGCGACGGGAGAGATCCTCTATGGCTTTCAGCAGGATACAGACTGGATGCCCAAGCTCTATTCCGCCGCTGAGGTGATCTCTTTCTGCGGCATGATGATTGACCGCGGCTGGGTCACCGTGGCTGAGCGGGAGGGCCGCATCCAAGGCTTTCTGGCGCGCAAGGAAGAAGAGGTCTGCTCGCTCTACCTTGCACCGGGTGCCCGCGGGCAGGGGGCAGGCCGGGCGCTTTTGGATGCGGCCAAGACGGCGGTGCCGCGGCTTACCCTCAACACCTTTGAGGCCAATATCCGCGCACAGCGGTTCTACCGGCGCGAAGGCTTTGCCGAGACCGGGCGCGATGATGGTTCTAACAACGAGGAAGGCCTGCCTGATATCACCTATGAATGGCGCGCAGCGCAGGAGGCGGCAGCGTGAGCAAGAAGCCTGTCCTGTTCGATCTGGAAGCAGAGGTTGAAGCGCCGCCGGTGGCTGAGGCGCCGCCGGTGCCCGACATGCCTGCCTTGTCGGAACAGCCCCCGGCGATGGAGCAGGCAGCGCGGCTGGCCGCCCGCCGGCCGTCGCGGCTGGCCCGCTGGTTCTGGACGCTGTTGGCAGCAGTGGTTGGTGCGATGGCCTCGGTGGCAGCTTGGGATTTCGCAACCGGGCTGAT
>JBFOLS010000123.1:0-10943 GCA_040830225.1 Leisingera sp. | reverse complement strand
GTTGTTAAGAATTTCCCCGTTCCCAGCAGATTTTGCGGCTGCTTCAAGTGCCTGTGCGGAAAATGAAAACGCCCGCCGGAAGGGCGGGCGTTTCAAATTTGGCCGAAACCCGGGTCAGCCGATCTCGGCCAGGCGGGCCAGCGCCTCTTTGACCTTGGCTTCCTCTTCCTCGCGCGCGGCGAGGTTCGCCTTGGCTTCCGCCACCACGTCCTCGGGCGCGGAGGCCGCGAATTTCGGGTTGTTCAGCCGCCCGCGCAATCCGCCCAGCTCCTTGGCCAGCTTGCCCAAGGTTTTCTCCAGACGCGCCTTTTCGGCGTCCACGTCAATCACATCCGCCAGCGGCAGGCCGAAAGAGGCTCCGGGCGCCGCAACGCTTGCGCAGCCCTTCGGGAAGCTCTCCACCTGTCCCAGCGACGTGATGCGGGCCAGTTTCTGGATCATCGCCTCGTTCTTTTCCCAGGCAGAACGGGCTTGGGTCGAGAATTCGGTGACGACCATCGGGATCTTGGCGCCCGCCGGCACATGCATTTGCGCACGGGTGGAGCGGATGTTCTCAATCGCGGTGATCACCCAATTCATCTCAGCGTCGGCATCGGCATTGACCAGTTCGGCGCCATAGGCCGGCCAGTTCTCATGCACCAGCATGTTTTCGCGCTTGGCGGTGTTGCCCCACAGCTCTTCGGTGATGAAGGGCATGATCGGATGCAGCAGGATCATGCATTGATCCAGCACCCAGCCCAGCGTCTGGCGGGTCTCGGCAATCACCGCCTCATCGTCCGAGTTGAACAGGGGTTTCGACAGCTCGATATACCAGTCGCAGACCTTGCCCCAGACAAAGGCATAAAGCGCATTGGCCGCGTCGTTGAAGCGGTAGGCTTCCAATGCTGCGTCCACTTCGACGCGCACCTTGGCGGTCTCGCCAATGATCCACTGGTTCACGGCTGCCTGGGCGTCGGGGCAGGCATAGGCCGGGACAGTCTCGTCATAGACCTTGTTGAAATGGGCAAAGTTCACCGCATTCCACAGCTTGGTGCCAAAGTTCCGGTAGCCCTTGAGGCGTTCCATATCCAGCTTCAGCACGCCACCCAGCGCCGCCATCGCAGCCGAGGAGAAGCGCAGCGCGTCGGCGCCGAATTCCTCGATGATCTCCAGCGGGTCGACCACGTTGCCGGTGGATTTCGACATTTTCTTGCCCTTGGCGTCGCGCACGAGGCCATGCAGGTAGACAGTGTCGAAGGGGATGCGCTCCTTGACCGGCAGGTTTTCGTCCAGAACCGCCAGCTGCATCATCATCATCCGGGCCACCCAGAAGAACAGAATGTCCTGACCGGTGACCAGCGTAGAGGTCGGGAAGTATTTCTGCATCTCGGCCGTGTCTTCCGGCCAGCCCAGCGTGCCAATCGGCCAGAGACCCGAGGAGAACCAAGTGTCGAGGACGTCGGGGTCGCGGGTGATGCCGATGACCTCTGTTTCCGGGGTTTCTGCGTCGGCGAAGCCATCCGAAAGTTGTGTTTCGATCAGTTCTTTGATGGATAGATCGGTGATTTTGACGGTGGCATCACCATAGTATGCTGTGAACTGTTTAAGGGCTTCGGTTTCCGAAGCAGCGCATACGCTGTGCAGTTCATCGAAGAAAAGCACGCGTTGACCATCACTGTTCACTGTTGCTTTCGGCCCGTACCAAACCGGGATCTGATGGCCCCACCACAGCTGGCGCGAGATGCACCAGGGCTCGATGTTTTCCAGCCAGTGGTAATAGGTCTTCTCGCCGCTCTCCGGCAGGATCTTCACATCGCCGTTGCGCACCGCATCCAGCGCCGGGCCGACAACCTTTTCGGCGTCCACAAACCACTGGTCGGTCAGCATCGGCTCGATCACCACCTTGGAGCGGTCGCCAAAGGGCTGCATGATCGGCTTGTTCTCGACATAAGGAACGGTCGAGGTGACTTGCGTTTCCTCACCGTCCTCGCCCTTGACGGTCTTGGTCTCGCTGACCATCACCGCCAAGCCTTCGCTGGTGATCTGCTCGACCACCAGTTTGCGGGCCTCAAACCGGTCCAGACCGCGCAGGTTCTCCGGCACCAGGTTGACAGCGTCGGCTTCGTTCTCAGTCAGGGTCTGCTCGCCCTTGGCGACAGACATGGCGAGGGTGGCGGCCGCGTCATAGCTGTCGCCGTCCGCGCGCATCTGGCCGCGCATGTCCATCAGGCGGTACATCGGAATACCGCCGCGCTTGGCGACCTGATAGTCGTTGAAATCATGCGCGCCGGTGATCTTCACGGCACCTGAGCCGAAGTCCTTGTCTGGGTATTCATCGGTGATGATGGGGATCAGGCGGCGGTGCTCCTTGGGGCCGACAGGGATTTCGCACAAGTGACCGACGATGGGCGCGTAACGCTCATCCGAGGGATGCACTGCCACCGCGCCGTCGCCCAGCATGGTCTCGGGCCGTGTGGTGGCGATGGAGATATAGTCGCGCTCTTCCTCGAGGATGACGTTGCCGTCTTCGTCCTTCTCCACATAGGTATAGGTGGCACCGCCCGCCAGCGGGTATTTGAAGTGCCACATGTGGCCTGCGACTTCGATGTTCTCGACCTCAAGGTCGGAGATCGCGGTCTCGAAATGCGGGTCCCAGTTGACCAGCCGCTTGCCGCGGTAGATCAGGCCCTTGTTGTACATCTCCACAAAGACCTTGATCACGGCGTCGTGGAAGTTGGGGGAGTTCTCGTGGCCCGTCCGTGTGTCGCCCTGTGCACCTGCCATGGTAAAGGCGGTGCGGGAGAAGTCGCAAGAGGCGCCAAGGCGTTTCAGCTGCTCCACAATGGTGCCGCCGGACTGCTCTTTCCACTCCCAGACTTTTTCCAGGAATTTCTCGCGGCCCAGCTCGCGGCGCGAGGGCTGCTGGGTCTTGGCCAGTTCGCGTTCGACAACCATCTGGGTGGCGATGCCCGCATGGTCGGTGCCGGGCTGCCACAAGGTGTCAAAGCCCTGCATGCGTTTCCAGCGGATCAGGATATCCTGCAGCGTGTTGTTGAAGGCATGGCCCATGTGCAGCACGCCGGTGACATTCGGCGGCGGGATCATGATGCAATAGGTGGAAGCCTCAGGCTTGGCATTTGCGCCTGCCTTGAAACAGCCGGCTTCTTCCCAGGCCTTGTACAGGCGGCTTTCGGCTTCGCCTGCGTTGAACGTCTTTTCCATCGCCATCGCTCGTGATCCCTCATGCAGTTGGGCGATCAATTACCCAATGGGGGCGGGAAGGGGAAGCGGGATGTCAGGGATTCTTTGGCCGGAACCGCCGCGTTTGAGGCAGGCCGCGGCGATATGAGTATTTTTGACCAGAAAGAATCAAGACCGAAGCGCCCCTGCGCGCGGGCCGTCCGTCCGCTCAAGGGATAATCCTGCCTGCGGCAGGGGCAGCCTCTTCCTGGTGCGGTCATCGGCTCTCCAGCCTGTACCGCATAAGGAGAGTGCGGCGATTCTGGTTAACAGAATCTTGCCGCTTCTTTCTGGTTGCAAATACTCAAAACCTGCGCCGGAGGCGCTGATAGCAGCGCGCGCCCAGCGGGCGCGCACCGCTTGCCTCCATTTAAAGCTTGTCGAGCGCTTCGTGCAGCTTCTCCAGCTCGCCGTCATGCATGGAGATCGCCTGTGCCTTGTAAGGGAAGTGTCTGGCGCGCACCTCCGACTGGAATTCCTGCAATGCTTCCACCCGTTCCTGGTACATCTGCTTGTGCAGCCGGCCCAGATCCCGGAAAGCGTGGGCATGGCGCGGCGGGTTTTCCGCTTCGCCGCAGATGTCGGCCATGAACAGGAAAATCACGTCGCCCGCATTGCCGGAGCCCAGCGAGATCGTGACAATCGAGGTGCGGTCGTTCAGCAGGCGCAATGTATCTTCGGCGACGCATTCGATCTCGCAGGCAAAGGCGCCGGCGTTTTCGTAGCGCTTGAAGGTCTCATGGATCTGCATCGCCTCTTCCGCGGTGCGGCCAAAGGCGCGCAAGCCGCCGCACCAGTGGCTGAGGGAGGGCACCAGCCCCATGTGCACCTGCACCGGGATGCCTTCTTTCGCCAGCATCTCCACCACATCGTAAGAGCGATTGGTGAAATACATGTCAGCGCCGTTTTCCATGCAATCGATGGCGTGGCGCATGATTTCGTCCTTGGTGGCGAATTGGCCCCAGTTCATTGCGGTGCCGACGAAATGGGTGGGCGCGATTTTGCGCGCCATGTCGAGGTGCACGTCCCACAGCGTCAAGAGGTCGATGCCGGCATCGACACAGGCCTGGATCTCGGCCTCGTTGGCCGGGTTGCACATGGTCAGGCGCTCGCCGGTTTTTTTCAGGTCGATCAAATCCTTGACCGTGTAGTTGCGCTGCGCCGGGCGGCGGCCGAAGGTGTAGATGTTTTTCATCTCTTTCCCCTGTCTTTCAAATAGGAAAGCCGGGCCACTAAAGGCCCGGCAGTGTGTGCTGTGGTGCGCGATTACTCGGCTGCCCAGATCTTGCGGCGGCGTTCCTTGACCATTTCGTTGCCCTCGTCGGTGCCGTCGTGGAAGGTGTTGAACCACTCGTCCCAGGGGGTTTCCCAGGTGCCGTAGTTGCAGTCGAAGAACTTGTGGTGCAGCTGGTGGAAGAAGTCGCCGACCAGGAACTTGGCCTTGTTGCCGAATTTGATGTTCTCGAAACCTGCGTGCGAGGTCGGGGCGCCAATGCCGTGGTGGAACAGCAGGAACAGGGCCAGGACCGGGTGCGACGGCAGCAGGAAGAAGATCATGGTGTCGAACATCAAAAAGAAGCTCTCCACCGGATGCATCGCCAGGCCGGACCAGGGGCCCGTGTTGATGTTGCGGTGATGCCAGGCGTGCACCTTGGTATACAGCACGCCCACATGCAGCAGCCGGTGCAGCCAGTAGAAGTGGAAGCCCGCCCAGATCGGGATGAACAGCGTCATCAGGATCATGGTGACCGGGTTCTCCTCCAGCGTGATCATGGTGACCCAGCCATTGGCATAGGCGTAAAGGATGAAGCTCTCCCAGAAGGTCCAGAAGGCAAGCGCGGGCCCAAGCGTCCAGAACATGTTGTCCCAGACCTGGTTCTTGAAGGTGAAGACCTTGGCGCCTTTCATCATCGGGCGCATGTCATAGCGGTATTCATCCTGCTGGGTACGGAACTTCCACAGCGCCAGGTGCAGCCCGCCGGCCACCACCATCAGGATGCAGAAGTTGCGGAACCAGATCTCGGCCACCCAGTCCCAGCTGAGCGTGGCGATGCGGTCCAGTGACGGGGTGAAGAAGTTCCAGGTGATGATGGCAAAGATCAGCAAGAGTGCCCGCAGCGCCAGCGGGTTCCAGCTTTGCAGCAGGTATTTGACCGAGGCCAGCGGTTTCAAAGGCCAGTCCCAATAGGGGGACGTCTGGATCGGCAGCTGCGGGGTGAAGTTCCAAATCTTGCGCTTGGGGCGCGGCGCGTTGGCGGGACTTGTCATGTCTCGTCTCTCATCTGGCTGGTGGGGAGAGGCTGCGCGAGGTGCGCATCTCTGTTCGCTGGCTGGGAGACTACGGCGGCGGCGGAATTTCTCAGAACGGTATGTCTTGCCGGTAAGGCTAAGTTCAGCTTAGCCTGTCCGCATGGCGACACGGATTCCTTCTCTCAACTGGCTGCGCGTGTTCGAGGCGGCGGCGCGCACCGAAAGCTTTGCGCGGGCGGCGGCGCAGTTGAACATGTCGGCAGCGGCTGTCAGCCAGCAGGTGAAGGCGCTGGAGACACAGCTGGGCACGCCGCTGTTTCATCGCCACGCCCACGCGGTGACGCTGACCGAGGCTGGGCGGGCTTATCTGCCCTCGGTACAGCAGTCGCTTTTGATGCTGGAGACCGCCACAACCGGGCTGTTCGGCGAAAGCCGTGAACAGCGGCTGTTTGTGCAGTCGGTGCTGCTGTTTGCCCATGGAGTGCTGGCACAGGGGCTGCCTGATTTTCAAACGGCGCATCCGCAGGTGAACCTGGCGCTCAGCACCGGCAATATGGCGGCTGATTTCGCCAACCGCTTTACCGATTTGCAGATCGTGTTCGGCAATCCTGCACTGTTTGGCACTGACAGCGACGAGTTGCTGCGGGAGGTTCTCTACCCTGTTGCACCGCTGGAAACGGCTGCGCGGATCAAGGCGCCGCAAGACCTGTTTCAATTCCCGCTGATAGAAGTTTCCACCCACCGTGCCAGTTGGGTGCAGCTGTTTGAACAATTGCGGCTGCCGCATGGGCAGGCGAGGTACTTCTTTGCCGATAATAGTCTAATGGCTGCGGAACTGGCGGCGCAGGGCGTTGGTATCGCGCTGGCCCGCGCGCCCGCATCCGATGCAGCAATGAAGGCTGCTGGGCTGGTGCCTTGCTTGCCTGAGGTTTCAGTGCCGGGGCAGGAGGCCTACCACTTGGTCTATCCGGATCGCAGCGCCATGCGCCCGGCTGCCAGGATTTTCCGGGACTGGCTGCTGGACTATGTGCGAAGCGTCTAAGAGTTACTGACCTGTCCGGTCCAGCTTGGTGGCCAGATGGATCAGGCTTTCCGAAGACTGGACGCCGCGGGCTTCGGCGATGCGGTCGATGGTCTCGTCCAGCTCAGCCGTGCTTTGAGCCACTACTTGGGCCAGCAAGTCGAAACGGCCGGAGGTGGTGTGCACCACCTCCACGCCGGGCAGGCTGCGCAGGCGGGCAAGCACCTCTGGCCCGGATCTAGGCTCAATCGACATCAGCACAGTTGCCTGCAGCGGCGGACGGGCGGCGGCGGAAGATTTGAGGGTATAGCCGGTGATCACCCCGGTGGTCTCCAGCCGCTCTATCCGCGCCTGAACAGTGGTGCGGGCGAGGCCCAGATGGCGGGCAAGCTCGGCCACCGGTCGGCGGGCGTTCTCGCGCAGCAGGGTGACAAGGCGCTGATCGGTGTCGTCGGTTTGCATTTAGGTTCCTGCGATATGACGAAAGTTTTCGTCACTATAGTCGAACTGCCAGGCGATATCGACGGGTAACTCCCGGAAAATATGTAAAACGAATGAGGGTTACCCGATGCAGCAGATTCCTCCGCTTTGGCTTTCGCCTGAATCCCACCTGGCCCGCAGCGCGCCGGATCATCCGATCCTGTATTTCTCGCCGCGGGTCCTGCACGAGGTGGCACGGCGGTTCCGCAGCGGGTTCCCCGGATTGGTGACCTATGCTGTAAAAGCGAACCCGCATCCTGCTGTTTTGTCCAACCTGGTGGCGGCGGGGATTACTGCCTTTGATGTGGCCTCGCCCGCCGAGATGGAAGCGGTGCGTGCCGCCAGCCCGGACGCGGTGATGCATTACAACAACCCGATGCGGTCGGAGGCGGAGATTGCCGCGGGCATCGAACATGGCGTCGCCAGCTGGTCGGTGGACGAGCTGAGCGAGCTGGAGAAGCTGGACGCGGTGCCGCGCTCTTGCGAGCTGGCGGTGCGCTTTGCCTTGCCGGTTGCGGGTGCGGCCTATGACTTTGGCAGCAAGTTCGGCGCCGTGCCGGAAGCCGCGGTGGAGCTGCTGAAACAGGTGGCAGCCAAAGGCTGGACACCGGCGCTGTGTTTTCACCCGGGGACCCAGTGCGAGGATGAGGCGGCATGGGTGGAGTATATCCACGCGGCCAAGAAGATTGTGGATGAATCCGGCGTCCAGATCGCGCGCTTGAACGTTGGCGGGGGCTTTGCCGCGAACCGCGACGGCGAGGCGCCGGATCTGGAGAAAGTTTTTGCAGCCATAGAGAAGGCGGCGGACAAGGCGTTCGGTGTGGACCGTCCCACCCTTATCTGTGAGCCGGGCCGAGCGATGGTTTCGGAGAGCTTTACCCTTGCCGCCCGCATCAAGGGGATGCGCAAGGACGGGGAGGTCGTGTTCCTGAACGACGGTATCTATGGCGGGCTGGTGGATATCCGCGACATGGGGCTGCCGGGCCGGGTGGAGGTCGTCTCCTCGGGCGGCAAACACCGCGCAGGCGACCGCCAGCCGCGGGTGGTGTTCGGTCCCACCTGCGACAGCCTTGACCGGCTGCCAGACGGGTTGCCGCTGCCTTGTGATGCGGCGACAGGAGACTATGTACTGTTCCCGGGGCTTGGCGCCTATTCCTCGGCCATGAGCACGCAGTTCAACGGCTACGGCCTCAGTGACGTGGCGACGGTGATTGAGCTGGCTGGACAACCGGCCAGCTAAAGGTAGTCTCGCCCCCGGAAAACCAGCCAGCGCGGTACAGGGGGCGAGCATGGAAAAATTCGGTAAAAGCCAGCCGGTAAAACGGGTTGAGGATACGCGATTCCTGACCGGCCAGGGACGTTACATCGAGGATGCTGCACCAAAGGGCGCCCTGCGGGCCTGGGTGCTGCGAAGCCCGGTGGCGCATGGGATGATCACTGAACTGAACGTCGAAGGCGCTCGCGAAAGCGACGGTGTCCATCTGGTGATCACCTTGGCGGACCTGGAAGCGGCCGGCATTGACGTCTGCATGGACGGGGTGACGGTCAAGAACCGGGATGGCTCGGACGGCGCCGCGCCGGAACGGCCGATGCTGGCCCGGGACCGGGTGCGCTATGTGGGTGAGCCCGTGGCCGTGGTGATCGCGGATACGCTGGAGCAGGCGCGCGATGCTGGCGAATTGATCGAGCTGGATATCGATGACCTGCCGGTGAAGATGGATGTAATGCCGGGCGGCGAGGCCTTGCATGGCGATGTCCGGGACAACAAAGCTTTTGATTGGGGCATGGGCGATGAGACGGCGACGGAAGCGGCCTTCCAGAGTGCCTCCCATACCGTTGCGCTGCAGGTTGAGGACAACCGGATCATCGTGAGCTCAATGGAGCCGCGCGGCTGTTTTGCCGAGTGGGAGGACGGCAGGCTGCATTTCTGTTTTGGAGGGCAGGGTGTTTGGGGGCTGAAGTCCCAGATGTCTGCCAAGCTGAGGCTGGACGAGGCGGATGTGAAGGTTACCATCCCGGATGTCGGCGGTGGCTTTGGCATGAAGGCCTTTGCCTATCCGGAGTATTTCGCCGTGGCCCATGCCGCCCGCGCCCTGGGCCGCCCGGTGTTCTGGATTGCAGACCGCACCGAGGCGATGCTGAGCGACAATGGCGGGCGGGACCTGACCTCGCTGGCGGAGCTGGCCTTTGATGACGATCTGAAGATCACCGCCTATAGGGTGACGACCCGCTGCAATCTGGGGGCCTACAATGCGCATTTCGGGCAGCCGATCCAGACCCAGCTGTTCAGCCGGGTGCTGGCCGGGGTCTATGATATCCAAACCGCCTGGCTGCAGGTGGAGGGGATTTATACCAACACCACGCAGGTGGATGCCTACAGGGGCGCTGGGCGGCCGGAGGCGATCTATGTGCTGGAACGGGTGATGGACCGGGCCGCGCGTGAGCTGGGCGTGGACCCCTGGGAGCTGCGGCGGCGCAACTTTATCAAGCCCGCCGCGTTTCCTTACGGGACCGTCACAGGGGAAACCTATGATGTCGGCGATTTCAGCAAAGTCTTGGGCCGAGCCGCGCAAGAGGCGGATATTGCGGGATTCGATGCCCGGCGCGAAGCCGATGGTAAACGCGGCAAGTACCGGGGCGTAGGCTTGTGTTACTATATTGAAAGCATTTTGGGCGATCCTTCAGAAGGCGCGGAAGTGGAGTTTCTGGAGGACGGCCGGGTGAACATCTATGTCGGCACGCAAAGCAACGGGCAGGGGCATGAAACCGTTTATGCCCAGTTCCTTGCCGATCAGAGCGGTATCCCGGCAGATAATATCCAGGTGATCCAGGGTGACAGCGACCGTATCGCCCAAGGGGGCGGCACCGGCGGTTCGCGCTCGGTCACCACCCAGGCCAATGCCACCCTGGCTGCGGTGGATGCGATGATTGCGGCCTTTACACCGTTCCTGGCAGAGGAAATGGGGGTGGAGGAAGACGCGGTGGAGTTTGACGGAGAGACATTCCGGGCGCCCGGTTCCAACCTGACCCCCACCATGCTGGAAGCCGCAGAGATGGCCCGCGCGCAAGGGCGGCTTGATCTGCAGCGTCACGCGGCGCGGGCCAGGCTGCCCGGGCGCTCGTTTCCGAACGGGGCCCATGTTGCCGAGGTCGTGATTGATCCGGAAACTGGGCATTCGTCCGTGGAGCGCTACACTGTAGTTGACGATTTTGGTAATCTGATCAACCCGATGCTGGCCGAGGGCCAAGTGCATGGCGGGGTTGCGCAGGGACTGGGACAGGCCATGCTGGAGCGCGTCGTCTATGATGAGGACGGCCAGCTGCTCACGGCATCGTTCATGGACTATGCCTTGCCGCGTGCAGATGGCGTCCCCATGATTGGATTTACCTCCGAGCCGGTGCCTTCGACACAGAACCCGATGGGGATGAAAGGCTGCGGCGAGGCGGGCACCGTCGGCGCTTTGGCTGCTGTGGCAAACGCGGTGCAGGACGCGGTCTGGGACCGCGGCGTGCGGCAGGTGGACATGCTGTTCACTCCGCTGAAGATTTGGGAAGTTTTAAGGGATGCTACTGAGGCAGCTAAGTAAACGGGTTTTAGGGTGGCTGGGACGGCCGCTGCGCTCGGAGCATTCCGGCGAAACCAAGCTGCGCGGTCCGCATGCCCATGTGATCATCCTGGACGGCACCATGTCGACGCTGGACGAGGGCCATGAAACCCACGCCGGCCAAGCCTACAAGCTGTGCCGGGAGATGGGCGGGCAGGTCTCGGTCTTCTATGAGTCCGGCGTGCAGTGGAAAGGCTGGGGCAGCGCGCCGGATGTGATGATGGGGCGCGGCATCAACCGGCAGATCCGCCGCGCCTATGGCTACCTGGCCTCCCGCTACCGGCCCGGTGACCGGATCTACCTGTTCGGCTATTCCCGCGGTGCCTATGCAGCGCGTTCGCTGGCGGGGGTGATCGACCGTATCGGCC
>JBFOLS010000122.1:0-4960 GCA_040830225.1 Leisingera sp. | reverse complement strand
GATGGCGCAATCGTGGATCACGTCGACCGAAAGAGTGTCGTCGCTCACCTCGATCCCGCGCAGGGTGCGGGAGATCATGCCGGCGGCCTCGTTGTCGATCACCATGGATTCAAACGAACAGCCCATCAGAGATCCCATCATGCCGCCGAACTCGCACAGGCGGTTGGCGCCGGCGTGGGCTGCCAGCGAGAAGGTCAGGGCCTTTTCCAAACCGTATTGCGCGTCGGGGATTTTGGAGTCGGTCATGCCGCAGCCGACCGAAGTGGGCAGGTTGTAGAAGTTGCCCATCTGGATGGCGGCCGCAGAGATCAGCGCCTGCTCGCCTGAGCCGCCGGTAAATGACCCGGTGCGCAAATCCGTGATGAAAGGCCAGGCGGCAAAAACCACCGGTGTGCCAGGATTGATCAGGTTGACGATGGCGACGCAGGCGAGGGTTTCCGCTACGGCCTGCGCCAGTGTGCCGGCCAGCGGCGCGGGGGAGGTCGCTCCCGCCTGCGGCGGCACTGCCAGGTCACAGGTCAGACCCAGCTTGGCCGTGTCGATCATGATCTCAAGGTTTTCGCGCCCCAGCCGCAGCGGCGAGACGATCGGGCAGCCGCCGAAGATCACCGAAGGTTTCTCCAGGAACTTGCCCTCGCCGCCGGAGGCCATGTCGAACAGCTCAATTGCGGGCTTGATGTGGGAGCGGTCGCGGAAGGTGAGGCAGGAGGGTTTCTCGCTTCCGGCAAGGATCGCATAGAGCATCGACATATCATGCTCGAAATCCTTCGGCACATCGGTGGCCAGCACCGTGTCGCCGGTCATGTGGATGTTGTCGAGCCGGTCCACCAGACGGGTGAAGTCGTAAATGTCCTTGAGGGTGGAGGGCCGGTAGCTGCGGGTGATGGCGTCAAAGGTTGTGACCGCAGTGCCGGAGTTGGCGTAATAAACCTTCTCCTTGGTGCAGTGCATGTCGTCCTTGCCGGCCCGGCTGCCGCGGGCGTGCACATAGAATTCGCTGGCGGCCTTGGTCAGCAGGTCCTCCATCAGCGCGCGGGGGAAGCAGAGCCGGCCATGTGCGTTCAACTCGGCGCCCTTCGGCAGAACCAGATCCAAGAGTTCTTCGGTCGGATCGCCGATGCCGGTCTGAGCCAGAATGGTCAGCGCCGCCTGGTGAATTTTCTGCATGTCCGCATCTGACAGCGGCTGGTAGCGGCCGCCGGGGATGCCTGCATGGATGGCCTGCGAAGGCGCGGCCTGGGTGCGGGCGGCAGCGCGTGCTTCACGGCCGCCGGCGCGGCGGCGGGAACGGGTTTTGGTGACGTCAACCATATAGCGGTCTCCGGAAATATCAGGTAAGGCCGCAGGAGCGCGGCCTGATGTCTATTGTAGGCTTTGCAGTGTTCAGATCATGCTGAAATAGCTGCGGTAGAAGTTGGGCAGGCTCCACTCCATCTCCGACAGAGGGCCGGGGACGAACCGGTGAGAGTTCACCCCTTCCTGATTGTGACGGATGATGCGTTCATCATCGAGCGAGGTGACATGCCACAGCCAGGTCAGGGCCTCTTTGTCATAGTCCCGGCCCTCCTCGGTGTCGCCGCGCACATACCAGGCGATCTGAATGTCTGTTTCCTGCACGCCGCGCGGCACAAAGCGGTAGCCCACCAGGTGATCGGCATAGATCAGAAAGTAGTTCAGCGTGCCGATGGTGAGATCGGTGGCGCCGCCGTCATGACCCGTCAGGATGCCCAGCGGCGGGGCCAGCGGCTCTCCGTCCTTGCTGCCGGTCTGATAGCCAGGAAACAGCGGGTAGCGGCGCCAGTAGACATCTGAGCCTGGCGCTTGGGCATTGGAACCGGTCAGATCCAGTTCCTCGGCAGGAAGGCCGGCAGCGGCGGAGCGTTCGCGCAGTGCGGCGCCGTATTTCTCCACATCCGCCGGGTCCTTCAGTGAATGGCTGCGGGAATAGTCCTGATGCGAGGGCGCACAGTGGTAGCACTCCAGGTAGTTCTCCAGCGCCAGCTTCCAGTTGGCAGGAACCGGGTAAGAGGCCTCATGGGCGAGTTTCAGGTTCTCCAGCTCCATCGGTGCCGACAGCGGCGCCAGACGGTCCAGGCTTTCCGCCAGCGGCGGCGGGTTTTCATCGGCGCAGATGAAAATCAGCCCCTGGAAAATCTGCACCTGAACCGGGAACAGCCCGTATTCGGACGGGTCGAAATCAGGCCCCATTGCACGGCCGCCGCGCAGCCGTCCGTCCAGCCCGAAGGTCCAGGCGTGGTAGGGGCAGGAGAACACACGCGCAGTGCCCTGCTTTTCCAGGCAGACCCGGGAGCCGCGGTGGCGGCAGATATTCATGTGGGCGCGGACATCGCCCGCGCGGTCGCGCACCACGATGACCGACTCCGGGCCATAGTCGAACAGGAAATAGTCGCCGGGCTCAGCGATCTGGCTGACGTGGCCGGCCCAGATCCAATTGCGGTTCCAGAACATCTTGATGTCGTGATCATAAACTGCCTGGGAGGTATAGAAATGCCGTTCAAGTGCAAAGCCTTCCCGGTGGCTTTCCATCAGCTCGCGCATCACTTGCAGGTCGTCTTTTGGCATTCAGGTGCCTCCCATATCGCTCAGAGAGATCAATTCGCGGCGGAACCATTCGGCATCTGCCGCCGCCGGGTCGCGTTCGAAATTGCGCGCGGCCATATGGCCGGAGTAGACCGCATCGGCGATCAGGCCTGGGGCGGCGGCGTCGCCGACCAGTTCCAATGTGGCGAGGCGGTTCGCGTGGTCCGCCTTCAGCGAGTCATACAGCGCGGTATCGCGCTGCCGGGCCGTGACCATCAGCAGGCTGGCGCAGGGCACAGTCCGGGTGCGCCCGGTGTAGGCGCAGGACAGCGAGGCGCCTTCCGAATTTGCCGAGCTCAGCAGATGCAGCGGGATGATCTCCACGCCGGCCTCGATCAGGCTGGTTTGCACCCGGGCCTGTTCGAGCGTCAGCTCGGTGAAGGCTGAGACAACGGCACCAGGCGTGGCCAGGATCACTTGATGCCCGGCAGTGGCAAGATGGTGCGCCAGCACGCCGCCCATATAGGCCTGATCGTCGTCATAGATCAGCACCGGCCCGTCCGTGGAGGGAAGGCTGCCTGCCATGATGTCATCCGGGGTGAAGACGGGCAGACCGTCAAGCGGCAGCGGTGCCTGGCTGGAGCGGCCGGTGCCATTCCGCAGCCAGCTGCTGCCGGCGGCGATGAAGACATTCGGGATCTCCAGTTCCGCCACTTCGGCGGCGGTCATCGCGCTGCCGGTGAACATCTGCACATTGGCGCGCTGCTGCAGCTGCCAGATCCGGTTGTCGGCCACCCGCTTCCAGGCGGAAAGGCCCGACAGGCGGGACTCGCGCACGGCCCGGCCGCCGAATTCCTGCGCCGCTTCAGCCAGGGTGACATCGTAACCGCGGTTGGAGAGCTGCAGGGCGCATTCCAGTCCTGCCGGCCCGGATCCGATGACAAGGGCGCTGTCTTCCTTGCCCTTTTGCGCAATCTTTTCAGGGTGCCAGCCGCGGCGCCATTCCTCGCCCATTGTGGGGTTTTGGGTGCAGCGGATCGGCACCCCCAGAGAGTCGGCCGAGACGCAGATGTTGCAGCCGATGCACTCGCGGATTTCCTCGACGCGGCCTTCCTCGATCTTCTTGGGCAGGAACGGGTCGGCAATGGAGGGGCGTGCGGCGCCGATCAGATCCAGCACTCCCTTGCTGACCAGCGAAGTCATCAGGTCCGGCGAGGTGAAGCGTCCGACGCCGACCACCGGTTTGCTCGTCACCTGTTTGACAAAGTCGATATAGGGCACCTGAAAGCCGTCCTGCGGCTGGAAGCGGGTGGTCTGGCTGTCATTGCTCCAGTCCGAGACGTTCACGTCCCAGAGGTCGGGCAGCTCGGCCAGCATCTCGACCACGGCGCGGCCTTCCTCATGCGCCTGCATGCCGTCTGCCCCCATCATCTGGTCGACCGCAAAACGGAAAGCAACGGCGCAATGCCCGTCCAGTTCCTCGCGGGTTTCCTCCAGCAGTTCGCGGGTCAGACGGACACGGTTTTCCAGAGAGCCGCCGTATTCATCGCTGCGTTTGTTGAACTGCGGCAGCAGGAAATGCTGCGCCAATGTCATCTGGTGGCCTGCATAGACATAGACGATGTCGAAACCCGCCTGTTTGGCGCGGCGGGCAGCATCCCGGTGCCAGCGGCGCAGGTTGCGGATGTCCTGCTTGTCCATCGCGCGGGCCTGCTTGGGGAACACCTGGTCAATCGGCCCCTCCGACGGCGCCAGCACCGGCGCGCGGGTCAGGTGGTTGGTGGCATGGTGGCCGTTGTGGGCCAGCTGGATCGCAGCCAGGGCACCGTGTTCGTGAACCTTCTCGGTCATCAGCCGCAGGGCGGGGATATCATGTTCGTCCCACAGCCGGTTTTCGGCGTAAGGGCCCAGGTCGGAGGTCGGGTGGATTTCGGTCTCCTGGGTGGAGACCACGGCCCAGCCGCCTTCGGCCTTGATACCGCGCATGGCGGCTTCGGCCTGCGGGCGGACATGGCCCAGCCCGTTGCAATGGGGCACCTGGTAAAACCGGTTCCGCGCAGTGACGGGGCCGATTTCCACGGGTTCAAACAGAATGGAATACCCATTTGCGCCTGACATCATGGCACATCCTTTGGTTCAGCAGTGGTCTAGGTTGAGGCAGGGCGGCAGGCTCTGTCAGCTGCCGCCCCCCCCGGATTTTTTTCAGAATCCGGCTTTGATTCTTTCGAACTCTTTGAGCATTCGGCCTTCGAGTTCGGGTTTGACGGCGTCGAAGAACAGGCTGCCTTCGAAGAAGCTGTTGACGTCGGCAAAGCCGTAGGTCTTGACCAGTTCGGGGTCGGCGGCGGCGAAGGCGTCGGCGTTGGAATGGGCGTAGCCCCAGCTTTCGATGATGTATTTGCCGCTGGCCTCGGCGCTC
>JBFOLS010000121.1:0-27523 GCA_040830225.1 Leisingera sp. | reverse complement strand
GCCTGGCCGGGTGCTTTACCGGCTGGCGGAACCGGGCGAAGTCGTCGGCGCGGGCGGACCGATACTGACGCTGCTCAGCCTTGAGAGTATTTATATGGAAGTGTTCCTTCCCGCCCGCGAAGCCGGGCTTCTGCCGATTGGGGCCGAAGCCCGCATCGTGCTGGACGCCCTTCCAGACTATGCCATTCCTGCTAAAGTTTCCTTTGTTTCCCCGGAAGCCCAATTCACCCCAAAGCAGGTGGAAACGCTGAGCGAGCGGGAGCAGCTGGTCTTCCGTGTCCGGGTCCGGGTTCCGCAGGATCTGGTGGCTGAGAGGATTGAGCATGTGAAAACCGGCCTGCGCGGCGTCGCGGTAATCCGTCTTGATCAGGGCAGCCCCTGGCCCGAGGCGCTGGAGCGGCGCATACCGCCTGAGCTGTTCGAATGACTGCCGGGGCTGGCATCCCCGGAATCCGCGTCGACGGCGTCACCCATCGCTACCGCAAGCATGCCGCGCTGGACGCGGTTTCGCTGGATCTGCCTGCGGGCTGTCTTGCCGGCTTCATCGGGCCGGATGGCGTTGGAAAGTCGACGCTTTTGGGCTTGATCACTGGCGCCAAGAAACTTCAGGCGGGGACCATAGATGTCCTCGGCGGATCCATCAGCGACCCCGCGCACCGGCGCCGGATCTGCCCCGCAATTGCTTTCATGCCGCAAGGGCTGGGCCGCAACCTTTACCCGGAACTGTCCGTGCGTGAAAACCTTGAGTTCTTCTCACGCCTGTTCGGGCAGGGGCAGACAGAGCGCGAGGCCAGGATCGCTGCGCTTCTCGCCGCCACCGGGCTGGCTCCTTTTGCAGACCGCCTGATGGGCAAGCTGTCCGGCGGCATGAAGCAGAAGCTGGGGCTGTGCTGTGCGCTGATCCATGACCCGGAACTGCTGGTTCTTGACGAGCCGACCACTGGCGTCGACCCGTTGTCTCGCCGCCAATTCTGGGCGCTGATCAGCGCCATCCGTGCGCAAAGCCCCGGCCTCTCGGTACTGGTCTCCACCGCCTACATGGAGGAGGCTAAGAGCTTTGACTGGATCGTAGCCATGGATGCAGGGCGCGCCCTGTACCAAGGCCCGCCGGACCAGCTGCAAAGCGGGGCCGAGGACCTCGAGACTGCTTACCGGCAGCTTCGGGCACAGGGGGAATCACCGTCGGCGCAGGGCCAAATGCTGGCTGCGCACAGCGGCGGCGAACCGGTCATCACTGCCCGCGGGCTGACCCGCCGCTTTGGTGATTTCACCGCCGTCGACCATGTCGGTTTTAGTATCGCCCGAGGCGAGATCTTTGGTTTTCTGGGCTCCAACGGCTGCGGCAAGTCGACAACCATGAAGATGCTGACAGGGCTGCTGCCAATCAGCTCCGGCGAGGCACAGCTGTTCGGTAAACCTGTGGATGCCCGCAACCGCGCGATGCGCCGCGAGATCGGCTATATGAGCCAAGCCTTCTCGCTCTATGGCGAGTTGACCGTGCAGCAAAACCTGCAGCTTCATGCCCGCATTTTCGGCATATCAGACAGGGAGGCCCGGATTGCTACACTGACACAGGGCTTCGGCCTGACGGCGCACAGCGGCACCCTGGCCGCCGCCCTGCCGCTTGGCATCAAGCAGCGCCTGTCCCTGGCGGTTGCGGTGATCCACCGCCCGCGCGTGCTGATCCTGGACGAGCCGACCTCTGGCGTGGATCCCGAAGCCCGTGACATGTTCTGGGCGCTGCTGATCGAACTTTCGCGCAATGAGGGCGTGACGATATTTGTCTCGACCCATTTCATGGGAGAGGCCGAGCGCTGCGACCGGGTCTCCTTCATGCATGCGGGCAGGGTCCTTGCCGAGGGAACTCCGCAGGAACTGATGGTAGCCGAGGGGGCGGACAGCCTGGAAGGCGCCTTCATTTCCACTCTCAAGGCCGCGGAACCCGTTGCTCCAGTGGCCGCGCATAAGACCTCTGTGCAGGCTGACGGAAGCGGGTCGGGCGGCGGCCTAAGCCGTTCCTTGGCCTATGCGCGGCGTGAAACGGTGGAGGTCATGCGCGATCCCGTGCGCCTCGCCTTTGCCTTCCTGGGATCGGTCATCCTGATGCTGGTGTTTTGCTTCGGGATTTCGCTGGATATTGATGAACTGGACTTTGCTGTCCTGGATCTTTCGCAGTCTCCCGAAAGCCGCGCCTATGTTTCCGAAATATCCGGATCGCGGTACTTCAAAGCAGCACCTCCCCTGACCAGCGCCGCCGAGGGCCGCCGCCGCCTGATTTCGGGCGAGGTTTCTCTGGTGGTTGAACTGCCGCCTGATTTCGGGCGCAAGCTGCGCACAGGCGAACCGACGGAGGTGCTGGCCATTGTTGATGGCGCCATCCCCTTCAAGGGCGAGACGGTGGAGGGGTACGCCGCCGGGCTGCATCAGACCTTCCTGAACGCACAGGCCGCCGCCAGCGGCACCCGCCAGGCGGAAATCGTCCGGATAGAGCCGCGCTTTCGCTATAATCAAAGCTTCGAGAGCATCGCTGCCATGGCGCCTGCTATGCCCGCGATCCTGCTGATCATGCTGCCTGCCGTGCTGATGGCTGTCAGCGTCGCGCGGGAGAAAGAACTGGGATCCGTCATCAATTTCTATGTGACCCCGACGACCCGGCTCGAATTCCTGATCGGCAAGCAAATCCCCTATGTCGCCATCGCATTTGCCAACTTCCTGCTGCTGGCCGCGATGACCATCGCGGTTTTCGGGGTGCCGCTCAAGGGCAATCCGCTGCCTTTGGCTATTGGTGCGCTTCTCTATGTCTGGGCCACGACCTCTTACGGGCTGCTGATCGCCACCATGACCTCCAGCCAGGTGACGGCCACCTTTGCGACCGCCATTGCGTCGGTGGTGCCGACGATCCAGTTCTCAGGCTTTCTCCAGCCGGTCTCCACACTGGAGGGCGGCGCCCAGACCATTGGCGCGCTCTGGCCCTCCTCCTACTTCCTGCATCTGAACGTTGGAGCCTTCACCAAAGGGCTTGGCTGGGAGGCGCTTTTGCCGGACATTCTGGCGCTGGCCTGCTTCGGACCGGTTTTCACGCTGCTGGCCGTGCTGTCGCTCCGCGCGCAGGAGAAGTAGATGCAGCGGCTCTCCTGCATATTCTGGCTTGGCCTGAAAGAGATGATGAGCCTGCGCCGCGACTGGGTGATGATGGCGCTGCTTGTCTGGTCCTTTACCCTGGCCCCGGTGATGGAGGCCACCGGGGTTGCGACCTCGGTCAACAATGCGTCCATTGCCTTTGCGGACGAGGACAACTCGCCGCTGTCCCGCACGCTTGCTGCTGCGTTCTTTCCGCCGGAGTTCCAGCCGGTTGCTCAGATCGAACCGGGCACCGGCGCCGCCCGGATGGATGCCGGCGACTTCCTGTTCGTGGTCGCGGTGCCCCCGGGGTTTGAAAAGGATGTGCGCGCCGGGCGGGTGCCGGAAATCCAGGTGCTGATCGACGCCACCGCGATGGAGCAGGCCGGTATCGGTGCAAACTACATTATCAGCATCCTGAGCGCCGAGGTCCGCCGCTTCGCAATCGGTGCCGACCTGGCGGAGCCGCAGCCCCTCGAAATCATCATCCGCAGCGCCTTCAACCCGAACCGCGATACCGTGCGTTTTGCCGGCATCGTCGCGCTGATCGGCCAGATCATGTGGCTGACCACGATCCTCACTGGCGCCGCGATGATCCGCGAGCGCGAGCACGGCACCATCGAGCATCTGCTTGCGATGCCGCTTGCTCCCTTCGACATCGCCGCGGCCAAGATCTGGGCCAATGCCGCAGTTGTTCTGATTGCTGCGGCGCTGTCGCTGGCCTTTGTGATGCAGGGGGTGCTGGGCATCAGCATTGCCGGATCCAAGACGCTGTTCCTCTGCGGCACGGCGCTGTTTCTGTTCACCGCAACCGCGCTGGGGGTGTTTCTGGCAACGGTTGCCCGCTCAATGGCGCAGTTTGCGCTTCTGGTGATGCTGATCATCCTGCCGATGCTGATGCTGTCCGGCGGCGAAACTCCGGTGGAAGGCCAGCCGGACTGGCTGCAGGCCGCCACCGTCATCCTGCCATCACGTCATTACATGGCCGCCAGTCAGGCCATCGTCTTCAAGGGCGCCGGCATCGAGACCGTCTGGCCTGAGTTCCTGTGGATGGCCCTGCTGGGCGCTGCGCTCCTTGCCACAAGCCTGCTGCTGTTCCGCCGTTCGGTGGCGCATGACAGCTAGGGCAGGGTGTTAACGGATCACAACCACCGTGCACTTGGCATGGCGCACAACCCGCGCCGCCGTCGACCCGAGGAAATAGTCCTGCAGCCCGGGCCGGTGCGATGCGATGACAATGCAATCGGCCCCATGGGCGTCGGCATAATCGACAATCGTGCGGCCGGCATGGCCGGTGACCACGTCTGCCTTGACATCCTTCACCCCGCCCAGATCCGCCTTGAGCGCCGTCAGCATCTCCGCGCGGGTGTTTTCCAAGAGGCCTTCGGGCAGTTGCTGCACCACATAGCCGGGAATCTCATCGGCCACGGTCAGCGCCGTGATCCGGCCATCGCTGTCTGCCAGCAGACGAGCGGCTTCCAGTGAACTGGCACTATCGGCGCCGTGATCCGGGGCGATGGGAACAAGGATATTCTTGTACATTGTGGTCCTCCTCAATTGCTCTCTCAGCATAACCCGGCGGCTGGCGGTCTGCCTTGACCGAAGTCATACAGGACAGTGATGCTCAAAACGCAGCACAAGCCTTTGAAGGGTCAAGCCGGGAGCAGGACAGTTTTCACCTGCCCGGCAACCTGATCGGCGGTGCCGCCGCAGGCGATCCGGTGCCAATCCGCAGGGGATGTGTGGCGCTTCAACTGCACCTGCAGAACCTCCGCGTCCGCATCCGAGGCATCCCCGGTACGGGCGGCGATACGGCGCTCCAGCATCGCAGGGTTGCCATGCAGCCAGATCCCGTCGAACGGGACCTGTAGCCGGGCAGCCAGTTCTTGCACGGAGTTACGGTAAGCCGTCTTCAGAAAAGTCGCGTCAACGATCACACTGTGCCCGGACCGCAGGGCTTGCTCCGCCCGGTCCAGCAGTCTGGCGTAGACCTCTGCGGTAACCTCGGGGCGGTAGCCGTCCGCGGGCAAAGGCTCTAGCGGATCGGCACCGAACAGCGCCTTGCGTTCCACGTCGCTGCGCAAGTGGGCTGCGCCGGGCAGGGGCTGCAGAACCGGCGCGATCCGCGCTGCAATGGTTGTCTTGCCGGTGCCAGAGAGGCCGCCGACAGCCACCAGCCGCGGCGGCACCGGCGCCAGGCAAGCGGCTGCCAGCTCAAGATACGCCCGCGCGTCCTGTGCCGCGTCTCCGGAAGCCCCGCCTGTTATGCCCTGCACTGTGACCATCGCCCTGATTGCGGCGCGCAGCGCCATGAAAAGCGGCAGAACGGCCAGCCCGCCGAAATCCCCGGTGCCCTGCAGATAGCTGTTCAGCGCCGCATTTGCCTGCATCTGCGCCCCCCGGTGCAGCAGATCCATCAGCAGGAAGCCGAAGTCATAGAAGACATCGCAGGTGCCCAGCCGCTCGTCGAACTCCAGCGCGTCAAACGGTACCGGCCTGCCGTTGATCAGCACGAGATTCCTGAGATGCAGATCACCGTGGCATCTGCGCGTACTGCCCGCGGCTGCCCGTTTCGCAAGCAGCGGGGCCGCCGCGGCGAAGGCCTGTTCGGTCCCGTCCAGAAAAGTCGCCACCCGGCCGCTGCCCAGCACCTCTCCCATGTCGGCAAGGGCCTCCCGCAGTTCTTCAATGATTTCCCTGATCAAGGCGGCACCGTCCGCGCTGCGCCTCTCCGTACCGGTGTGATAGGCGGCAACCGCGGTGCCGAGCTGCCGGGCAAGTTCAACTGTCAACCCGCCGGCATCGGCAATGCTGCTTAGCTCGGCCTCCCGCGGGAAGCGGTGCATCCTGAGGGCGTATTCGACGGCGGGTCCTGTACCCTCCAGCGCCAGGCCCCCTGTGTCCTCGCGGGTTACTGCAATCACCCGGTCATAGATTTCAGGCGCCGCAGGGGCATTTAAGGCAAGTTCCCTCTCCAGCACAGCCTTGCGGTCCTGAAGCGAGGAAAAGTTCAGATAGCTGTAGCGCACCGCCCGTTTGATCTTGAAGGCTTGGCTGCCGGTCAGGAACACATGGGCGGAATGGGTGGTGATCAGCTCGACTGGCTCGTCAGAGCCATAAGTTGACGGGTCGCTCAAAAAGGCCACGACATCTGCCTGCTGGGTTTCATCTGGATGCATTGGCTTACCCTCGCCGCAGCGTACCAGAGGTCAGGCTTCGCTGCGTTGAGCAAGGTCAAACGGCTGATGCATGCTTGCAGGCAGATCTTACGGCATTCTTAGGGAGCAAGCGTCCGCGGCAGCCGCGGCACTGGATTGATCAGGATCATGGCGCCCGCTTGCAGACCTGATCTACTTACAGCGCGGTGTGCATGCCCGCTTACCGCGTTTCATATCCCGGAGGCCTGCCATGCAACGCAAAACCTCTCTTTTTGTGATCAGCAAAGACACCAGCGATGAAACCGTCACTGCCGCGGCCGAAGCGGGGCGGAGCCAGGACGCCTATCTGGCCTGCCTGCTTTTGGACAATCCGCCCGGCAGGCCCTACTTCGCCTCTGGCACAACGGCCTTTGGCGCGGCCGCAATGCCGGCCGATTGGGTCGACAGCTTCAGAGAGGCCAGGAAGGCGGCAGAAGCCCGGGCTGCCGGAGTAAACGGCCTGCTGGCCCGCAGCGGATGTTCAGGCGATGTGCAGTATGCGGTCTGCGATAATGTGGACCTCCGGCTGCTCTGTGCTCAGCGGGCAAAATCCTGCGACATCGCCCAGTTTGCCGGTGAATTGAGGAAAAACAGCGATATCTTCCGCGAGGCGCTGCACGGCCTATTGTTCCAATCGCCCATTCCCGTGATCGTGAACAGCTCTCCCTTTGCCAGCTACAGCCGCATCTTTCTGGCCTGGAACAGCAGCCTCGCAGCCTCCCGCGCGGCCCATGCGGCCCTGCCGTATCTTCTGAGCGCCGAGGAGGTCGTGATCGGCTGCTTTGACCCGGGCATGTCCGATCTGCGGGATGGCGAGGACCCCGGAACGGATGCTGCAGCCTGGCTCAGCCACCACGGTTGCAATGTCACGGTCTCGCAGTACCCCAGCGGCGGATATGACGTTGGCCGCGCCATCCAGGAGCGCGCCAGGGAGGCCGGCGCCGGTCTGGTAGTGATGGGCGCCTATGGGCACTCCCGCCTGCGCGAGGCTGTCTTTGGCGGCACCACCCGGACGATGATCGAACAGACCGGTCTGCCGGTCCTGTTTGCCCATTGAGTCTCTGCGGGCGGCTGGCTGCCGGCCGCCTTCCAATTTCCGTTTTCAGGAGCCGCCATATGAACAGCCCGGCACCGTTTGATGCCTATAAACCCGCGGAAATCGCGGCGCGTGTGGAAACCGCCGGGGTAGCCAAGGCCAGGCTGCCGCTGCCGCAGATGTTTGTTCTTGCCATGCTGGCGGGTGCCTTCATCGGCTTCGGAGCGGCGGCCTATACCATGACCCTGTCGGGCACAGGCGGCGTCGCGGGGCCAGTACGGTTGCTGGGCGGTGCGGTATTCTCCCTCGGCCTGATCCTGGTGGTTCTTGCCGGCGCAGAACTGTTCACCGGCAACGTTCTGATGGTGATCGCCGCGGTGGACCGCAAGATCCCGCTGCGCCTGCTGCTGCGCAGCTGGGGCATTGTCTATGCCGGCAATCTGGCGGGCGCCGCCGGGCTGGCAGCTGCTTTTGCCCTTACCGGTCTGCTGCAAGGACCGATGGGCGCAACCGCGGCAGGAATTGCCGAGACCAAAGCCGGGCTGGGGCCGGTCGAAGCCTTTGTCCGCGGCGCGCTGTGCAACGCCTTGGTCTGTCTTGCCGTCTGGCTGTCATTTGCCGCCCGCACAGCAGCCGGGAAAATCCTGGCCATTCTCTGGCCCATCACAGCCTTTGTGCTGCTGGGCCTCGAGCATTCCATCGCCAATATGTACCTCTTCCCGCAAGGCTGGGCAGCCGGGGCCGCTGTTCCGGCCGCCGAGGCCGCCGCCAACTTGCTGTGGGTTACCCTGGGCAACATCGTCGGCGGAGCGGGCGGCGTCGCCTTGGCCTATTGGTTTGCCTTCCTCGGCGGCAAGCCCCAGCCGGAAGGGAGCGCCGGACGGCAGCATGTGCCGGAGCCCGGCAAACAGAACCAGCCATCAGCTACTGGAGAAAACCCATGAAACCGATAGTTACCCTAGCCGTTCTCGCAAATGCCCGGACCGCACGTATCGTTGAAAACCATGGACCGGGAAAGGGTTTTACCGCCTCCGAAGGGCACACATTGAAAGCGCCGCCGGCGGTGGAGAATGCTGACCGGGCAGGCAGCCATCCGATCAGCGGCACGCACGGCGCGGCCACTTTTGAAGCCCATGATCCGAAACTCGCTGCCGAGGCAAGTTTTGCGCGCCTGATCGCAAAGGATCTGGAAAGACGGCATGACGCGGGTGCATTTGACCGGCTGATCCTGACGGCGGCACCGCATATGCTGGGCCAGCTGCGCGCGGTTTTGCCGGAAGGGTTGAAATCAACGGTGATCGGCGAAGCCGGCAAGGATCTGACGCATATCACGCTGGATGAAATTGCCGGTCACCTGAAGGACATTATTGCTGCCTGATCCCAGAGACCTGAATCCGGCACGCCGCGGCACCGTTACGGGCTGTTACCGCCGCTTGTTTCATGCGCTTGCTGGGATCGGCGTCCCCGATCTTGCTTTCAGCTCCGTTCTGCCTGACTTTCGTGCAGCTTGATCTCCTGCAGCACGGCCAGATAGCCCAAGAGGTCGGAGAGGCTGATCACCCCCAGCAGCCTGCGGTCCTCAGCCACTAGGAACTTGCGGCGCCCGGTGGCTGAGATCTTTGCCATCAGCTCCGCGGCCGGCATGTCCGGCCCAACCGTGTTGTCGTCATCCGCCGGGACATAGACATCGCCCGTTTTTGTCACCGGCCAGTCTTCGCGCCGGATATGCGACAAAACCTTGGTGTCAGCATAGCCTAGAAGCACCCCGCCCAGGATCACCGGTACAAAGGTCTTGCGCTCCGGCAGCATCACCTCGTCAGCGAGCTGCTGCAGGCTCACCTCCGGCAGTACGGTGATCGCGCCGTGGCTCATCATCTCGGCAACGGTCTTGCCCTTGAACGCGGCAGCCTGAAGCTGTTGGGCATAAGTGCCTTTTGCCGCCGTCAGCACAAAGACGCCAATCAGCACCTTCCACAACGAGGCAACCGGATTGCCGGAGAACAGGCCGACGACTCCGAAGATAATCAGTGCATAGGCAAAGTAGCTGCTGATCCTTGTGGCGGTGGCCGTCGCTTGCAGCAGGTCCCGGCTCTGGCTCCACAGGTAAGCCCTGAAAATCCGTCCGCCATCCAGCGGAAAGGCCGGAACCAGGTTGAATACCGCCAGTACCAGGTTGATCAATGCCAGATAGCCAAACACATGGTTCAGTGCCATTTCGGGGGCCAGCAGCCAGCCCGCCTGCGCCAGCAGCCAGAAGGCAAATGCCAGGGCAAAGCTCATCAGCGGGCCTGCGATGGCTATCCAGAACTCGCTGAACGCGGTCTTAGGTTCCGATCCCAGCTCAGCAACTCCGCCGAAGATGAACAGCGTGATCCCCTTGATTTCAACCCCGAACCGGCGGGCGACCACCGAATGGGACATCTCGTGCAGGATCAGCGAGGCGAAGAAACCGAGCATCGCCAAGAGCGCCAGGGTGAGGTAGGTGCCAAACACTGCACCGGGAAAGACCATCGGGAAGAACTGCGTCGACAGGCTCCATGTGATCAGTGCAGCAATCAGTGCCCAGCTCGGGTCGATCCTGATGTCAAACCCCTGCAAAGTGGCAATCTTTATGGCATTCGAAAACATTCTTTTTCCCTCCCGGCTGTCAGCTTAGGGCCAAACGGAACCTGCCCCCTTGATCCGGCTCAAGCCCGGAACAAGCTGCCTGCAAGATAGGCCAGCGCCGCCGCGCAGGAGCCTATGAACAGGGTCTCCAGTCCGGACACCCACCATGGCGCCAGCGACCAGATACTTTTGCTGGCGCCGATGCCGAAAAACACGAGCCCCGTTGCCGCCGCGGCAATCAAAAACGGATCGGGGAGCCCCAGCATGAACGGTAAGAGCGGCACTATTCCCGCCAGCATGAAGGCCGCAAAAGTCGTCACCGCCGCCGAAACCGGATTGGGTTCCGCCGGGGCCAGCCCGTATTCGCTGGTCAGCATCAGCGAAATCCATTTTTCCGGCTTGGCGGCAACAGAGCGCACCGCACCTTCCAGCACCTCGCCGCTCAGGCCCAGTTCCTGAAAGATCTGCCGCAGCTCCTCTCGCTCTCCCTCCGGATACTGGCGGATGTGGCGTTTTTCCACCTTGTAGAGGCGCCGTCTGTCATCCAGGTCCGCCTTGGTTCCAAGATAGTTGGCCGCGGCCATGGAAAACCCATCCGCCAAGACATTGGCGATGCCCAGTGCAATGATCACCGCAGATGAAAACCCGGCGCCTTCAACGCCTGCAGCAATGGCAAAAGTGGTCACCGCGCCATCTATGCCCCCATAGACGGCATCCCGCAGCCGCCCGGAGCCTTTGCTTTCCGCCAGGCGGCTGGCGATTTCCTCCTTGCTGTGCCCGTGGTCGCCATTCATGCCCGCATGGTGGCCCAGCCCGGGAGCGGCCGCATTGAGCGAGGTCAAGCCCGCAGGAGGACCTGCCTCAACCGGCTGCTTGCGGCAAATTCTGCGCAAGGCTTTCAGGGAAAGAGCACCAGCAAACCTCTGGTTGGAGAGGCCGCTCCGCCGCAAAACGAATATTCACTGCTATTGCTGTGTTTTGCGGCTCTGTCCTGTACTGCACTCATTTTGGGCTTCGGAAATGTTGCAGGACTCGCAAACAGCTGGTTTGAGGAAGTTGCGGCGCGGTGCCGGAATTTGTGATCAAAGTCTGGTATGGGCCACCAGCCGCCATTCACCCCTTCGCTGGATCTAAAAAAACACATTTGCACAGCGCCAGAACTCTACAATCTGCATTTGCCTTTCAGAACCCAAATCATCAACCCGATGGGAGAGGCGGCGGCAACTACGACCCTACGGACGAGAAGGTTTCACAAATCCACTGCGCCATGGCTACTGTCTTCTCGTCCAGACCGGGAAGCCGCGGGTGGATCAATCCATAATCTGATCCATCTTCAACAAATCCAAGCGGAGCGATCAGGCGCCCCCTTTCGATATCATCGCAGGCCACGATACGCGGGCAGACAGCTACGCCAAGTCTTCAACCAGCAAGAGTGGTGATCGAACAGCCTGACTTCTTTGGGTTTGGGCGCATCGGGGTTCTGATCCAGCCACGTCGACCAAGCATCCGGCCGTGTCTTGCTGCCCAGTCCGACAAAGTCTCCAGCCTGGAAACCGTCAAGCATGTCCGAAACCATAACCACGCCGATTTCCTCGTCGAATAACGGCATGACCTGCCAGTCTAGGTCGACTGAAAAGTCCAGGCGGCGAACAGCAAGTGTCACGCCATCGCGATCAAAATTTAGAGATCCGCTGCCGACAGACAAGTGGAGCGGGATATCAGTGTGTTTGTCCTGAAACTGGCTCAGCCTGGGGATCAGCCACCGCATGGCGACGGATCTCTCTCAGGAAAGCACAATTGGTGCGTTTGCATCCCGCAGGCGGATCGAGTTCAAGGCCTCGGCGACCAAGGCGAGGGCTTTGGTGGTGGCCTTTGCCAAAACCCATCCCTCTTGAGTCATGGCAATACCACGCCCGTCAGGAGTAACCAATGGGAATTCCAGATCCCGGGATAGTTTGGTGACTCTCCTGCTGACGGCTCCATGGGTCAGAACCAATTCGTCAGCGGCCGCCCGCACAGACCCAAGCCTCGCAACAGCCTCAAAAGCGCGGAGGTCATCGAGAGACGGTATTTCCGATCGTTTCATATGTGAGTAATTGTCATCGGTTTTGGTCAATAAATGGATTTATGAGGCATGCCCGTTCGCTAAAATCACCGTATGAGGCATACACATCCACACTTCCCCAAGATCGGAATTCTGGCTGATGATCTGATCAGCGCTGCGGATAGCGGAGCGCCATTCCGGAAGGCCGGGCTCTCAGTCACTGTCACGCGCGGAGCTGCAGACCTGCAGGAAACGCCCGCGGAGGTCTTGTCTGTCGATTGCGTCAGCCGGTCGCCGGATGCAATCGCGGCAGCCGAAATGACTGCTCGAGCAACGCGCGCGGTGGCAAGCCTTTCAGTTCTTTACAAGACATTCGACAGCACCTTGCGAGGGGTGCATTCAGGCCGAGATCGGAGCTGCCTTTCAAGCCAGCGGGCGAAAACGCCTTGTGGAGGCACCTGCCTTTCCAGAGGCCGGGCGCGTGACTGCCGGCGCGGTGCAGTATGTAAACGGCGTTCCGGTGTGCCAGTCCCCCTATGCCAATGATCCTGTCGATCCTGCCACGACGTCGCGGATCGCTGATGTTCTGCCTTCCGGGATAGCAGATGTCACAATTTTGAAAGCCTAAACGCAAGACATGCTGAACCAGAAGGTGGCAATGGTTGAAGATGCTGAAGATGCTTTGTGGATTGGCTCTCCCGGACTGGTGATTGTATTGGCCGACCGGTTTCCGCAGGCGAGGCCGGAAAAGCCTTCAATACCACTGTGCAGATCGATCCTGTTGATTGTTGGCGGCGCCAATCCTGTTAGCTGTCGGCATTTGGCACGCGTTGACATCATTCGCAGGCCGCATGCCTGATGACACCGGAGGATTTGATCACCTCTCCCGCACAGGTGCAATCGGGTTAGGTGGAACAGGCTGTGGGTCATGTCGGGGGGGGGTGGCACCTTGATCGCAACTGGCGGAGGCACGATGGAAGCGATGCTGGACCGGCTTGGTACTTGGCAGTTTGCCCTCGTCGGAGAACTTGCTCCCGAATTTCCGCTGGCGACGGCCACACTGCCAGAGGGACGCTCAGTAACGCTTGGAATGAAGGCTGGTGGCTTTGGCGATGGCGCCACATTGCTGCGTGCGGTCGATGTTCTGAGTAGCAGGAAGGAGAAGGCTATTTGATGACAGAGCAAGTTAACCTGCTGGCCATCACTATGGGCGACCCGTCTGGGATCGGGCCAGAGATCATCGTAAAGGCGCTGGTCGAGCAGCCAGGGATCCGCGCCTTGGTGTTCGGTTGTCCGAGTGTGATGGAACGGGCAGTTGGATTTGTTGGGGCCGATTGCGATGTGCTCTCGTTGCGCAGTGTGCAAGACGCTCGTTTCACGTCCGGCGTAGTTGAGGTTGTGCGCTCTGGCAACCTAAACGAGCTTCCCGCAATAGGACAGATTCAGGGAACAAGTGGACAAGCCGCCCTTTGTGCCATCCAGCAGGCCGTCGCTTGTGCGCTGGAGGGGGAGGTGTCCGTTATCGTCACTGCCGAGATCCATGAGGAGGCATTGTCTCAAGCCGGGATTACATATCCCGGGCACACTGAGATGCTGGCCGATTTTGGCGGTGCAGAGCGTGGCAATGCTGCTTGGGAATGACGAGATCCGCACCGTCCTCCTGACCACTCACTGCTCGCTTTTGAGCGCCATCAAGGGCGGCAACTTCGAGGTGCAGATGGCGGCAATCCGGCTGGCGCATGAGGGCGCCACAGCCTTGGGATACGACAATCCGCGCGTGGCAGTTGCAGGCCTTAACCCGCATGCCGGGGAAGGCGGGCTGCTCGGACGCCAAGAGACAGAGATTATTGCGCCCGCGATCAAGGCTGCTCAGGCAGAAGGCATCAATGACTCCGGCCCATGGCCCGGCGATACAGTGTTCATGACGGCCCGTCAGGGTTAGTTCGACATTGTTTTCTCGCAGTACCATGAGCAGGGGCTGATACCCTTAAAACACATGGGGTTGGAGAAAGGCGTGAACATCACCCTTGGCCTGCCTTTCGTGCGCACCAGTCCCGATCACGGCACCGCGTTTGACATGGCCGGAACCGGCAAGGCCGACGCGGCCAGCCTTTTGACAGCCATGACCTATGCCCGCAAGCTGGTACTTGCCCAGAAGAAAGGAACAGCCTGATGGGACTTCGCTTCATCTTTATGCTCACACGCTATGACAAGACGGTTGAGGACGCCGAACAGCATCTGAAAACAGCAATAGCTGCTGGTGTGCATCATATTGGGTTCAAGGATGTGGGCCTGCCCTTTGAAAGGCTTAAGGAACTGAATGCGGCGATCAAGGCCGGCGGGGCCACCAGCTATCTCGAAGTGGTTTCCCTGGACAAGGAAAGCGAGATTGCATCGGCCAAAGCTGCTGTGGAGATCGGCGTTGATATCTTGCTCGGCGGCACGAATGTGGATGCGGTTCTTCCGGTTCTGGTGGGAACAGGCATCCAATACTTCCCGTTCCCTGGCCGGATCGAAGGCCACCCTAGCGTATTAGCGGGAAGTATCGACGAGGTGGTCGACAGTGCGGTGGAACTGGCGGCGCGAGACGGCGTGCACGGGCTTGATTTGCTTGCTTACCGCTCGGCTGAGAATGTCACGGGTTTGATGGCTGCGGTCTGCGCCGCGGTTGAAAAGCCGGTGATCATGGCGGGATCCATCGGTTCGCGTGAGCGCATCGAGATCGTGCGCCGCTCTGGTGCAGCGGGTTTTACCATCGGCACGGCTGCGTTGGATGGGGATTACCCCGCTGACAGCCCCGAGCTGGAAACGCAGTTGCGGTCGATCCAGAGAGACGTGGCCGGAGTGAACAATCACCTGTCGCCGCACGCCCCAAAAAACCTCGAAAAAGCTTTTGCTTCATTCACGGAAACCTGGAGTCCGCGCCTCGCCGGCAGGGTTAACAACATGGCGATCAAACTGGCCAAATTCGAAGGTGAGTTCGTATGGCATCATCACGAAACCGAAGACGAGATGATTTTGGTCCACAAGGGTCGTCTGCTGATGAAGTTCCGCGATCGGGACGAAGTGATAAACGAGGGCGAGTTCATCATCGTTCCGAATGGTGTGGAACATTGCCCTGTGGCGTTAGATGGAACCTGTGAAGTGCTGTTGGCGGAACCGGCAACAACGGTGAACACAGGCAAAGCCGAGGATTCGCGCCGGATCACCGACCTGATGGAAGTGTAGAGCACAGCGGAGTAACGCTCTGTTTCTTTCAGCCAGAACATGACAACATGCGCATTAAAGGTCAGGTCCATCGTCTTGCCTTAATCGGGTTTCAAGTAACAGGCTGTCTTTGCTGGCAAAAATGATGCCTCGAAGCGGGCATCCGCCAAGGTGGAATTGGAGGTTGGAAGGGGCCGATTAACATCGGTACTCGTTTCGCCCAAATCATTGTCACCTTCGCTGCTCCACGCAAACCGAACATTCTGCGCGTGCTGCATGACC
This sequence comes from Leisingera sp., assembly GCA_040830225.1. Taxonomy (GTDB): domain Bacteria; phylum Pseudomonadota; class Alphaproteobacteria; order Rhodobacterales; family Rhodobacteraceae; genus Leisingera. The sequence continues at coordinate 12,030 of JBFOLS010000121.1, read as the reverse complement.
AGAAGCTCGAATTTCCATTTCCGGTAAAGGGGGGGGAAGGTTACGGCTGGTAAGATGAAACTATTTCCAGCAGCTCCGCCACAAACTCTGCCACCAAGTCCGAGATCTTGTCTTCTGGTGGAAAAAGCAATGCCACCTCGTGAAAAACCTCCGGTTCGAAAGGAATTCCCTTCAAACCGCGGCTCTGAAAATGCTCGGCAGTAACGGGATCTACAATGGAGACGCCAACCCCCTTTTCGACGAGCTCGCAATTGGTTGCAAAGAACTGCGTCTGGATCAGGGGCGACCAGTCTTTGCCCTCCGCTGCAAAGAGGGAAGCCAGTTGGCGGCTGGTGGAATGTCCGCTGTACAGGGCGACGATCCGCTCCGCCGCAAGGTCTGAAACCGACAGGCTGCCCCTTTCCGAAAGGGGATGATCCTTCGGAACCACGCACACACATCGAAGGTGCAGGCTACGGTAAGTATTCCCGGAGGGCTCCACCGGCGGCTCAACCAGCGCTATGTCATACTGGCGGGAGGGGAACAGGTTCCGGACCATATGCGAGCTTCGGGTTTGAATGTCAAAGGTCACATCCGGGTGGCGCTTGTGCATGCGGGCAATGGCCATCGGCAGGACGGTGAGCCCGTACCCGGGCAAAGTCGCAACTGTAATCGCACCGAATTTGCCCTGGCGGATCTGGCTGGCAACCTGGTTGGCAAGATCCACGTCATTCAGCAGGCGCTCGGCAATCTCGGAAAAATACTTGGCTTCGACCGTCGGGTGCAGCCGGCCTGACCGGCGTTCGAACAGTTTAAAGCCTAACTGGTGTTCCAAAGTGGCAATCATGGTGCTGACGCCCGGCTGGGACATGTTCAACACCTCTGCTGCCTTGGAAACGGTTTTGTGCAGCATCACCATCCGGAAACACTGAAGATGCTTAAGGTTCATAGGCGCTCCAAGTCTGCTCGAAATAAGTATTTTGAAATCGTATAGGTATGGCAAGTAATATTATTATTCTTGTATGACTGGGTGATCTACCCTGGACGCGTCAAAACACGCCAGAACCACCAGGGAGCCATTCATGCTGACAAAGAACACACTCATAATCCCGGCCATTGCCAGTCTGCTTGGAGGCGGAGCCGCCTTGGCAGATGAAGTTACGGTCAACCTCGGTTTCGCGGCCCCGGAAGACAGCGCCTACGGCGTTCTGGCCGCCAAATTCGAGGAGCTGGCGGAGCAGTATTCCGGCGGCAGCATCGACGTCAAAGTGCGCTGCTGCACCCAGCTGGCCACCGAAGACGAGGCGTTCAAGGCAATGCAGCTGGGCACCGTGGACATGTACATCATGACCCACAACAACATCTCGCCGCATTTTGCCCCCATGGAGGCGTTTGTTCTGCCTTACATTTTCCAAAGCACAGACCATGCTTATGCGGTGCTGGACGGTGCGGTGGGCGAAGGGATTGCCTCTCAGATCAAGCAGAAAACCTCGCTGGACCTGCTGACTTTCGGTTACGTCGAATACCGGGATTTCTACAACACCGAGCGGCCGATCAACAGCATCGAGGACATCCAGGGCATCCGGGTCCGGGTTCCGCAGAACAACGTGATGATCAAGACACACGAGGCCTTTGGATCGGTGCCCTTGCCGATTGCCTGGTCCGAGACGCTGGCGGCCCTGCAAACCGGCACAGTATCCGCAGGTGACAGCGGGGCGTCGTTTGTGAAATCTCAGAAATTCTATGAAATCGCCGATAACCTGGCGGTGCTGGAGCACTTTGCCTTCTTCACCCCGATGCTGGCCAGCAGCCGTATCATGGGCAAACTCGATGACGCGCAGCAGGAAGCGGTGCGCAAAGCGGCCCGTGATGCCGGACAGCATCAGCGCGAAGAGATGGCACGCCAGCTGGCCGAGGCCCGTGACTTTCTGCAAACCGACGGCGGTATGACGATCACCTATCCGGACAAGGCCGGGTTCATCCAGGCAGGCATCAATGTGCAGGACGCTTTCATCGCCAATGGCGCCAATGAGGCCACAAAGGCGCTGATCCTGGATATCCGCAAAGCCGCCGAGTGATCATCCTCCCCTGATCATTTGATCGGACTGACCTGGGGCGCGCACTCCACACGCGCCCCTTTTTTGCTGGAGGTCTAAATGCTGACTTCGCTTCGAACCCTCGAATCCCGCTTTGAAGAGATCTGCTGTGTCACCGGCCTGTCGGTCATGGCCACGGTTATTTTTGTTCAGGTCGTTTTGCGGGTGTTTTTTGAGACCGCCTTTCACGGCGCCGAGGAAATAGCTGTCTATGGAATGGTGACCGCCATTTATCTTGGCTGTTCCTTGGCAATCCGGGAACGCGCGCATATCCGGATCACTTTTCTGGTAGAGAAGCTTCCCCACAGGGGGCAGGTGTTCTGCGTTGTCCTGGCTGACGTGCTGTGGATGGCTTTCATTCTGCTGCTGCTGAAAGAAAGCGTCACCTGGATCCAGCTGCTGATCCAGTTCGATTACATCTCGCCCGCTTTGGGCATAAATCAGAAATTTCCCCAATCCATCGTCCCGCTGGCGCTTTGCCTGATGATCGCGCGTATGGCGCAGGTCTACTACCGCTGGATTGTCCGGGACCAAGCTGAAGGGCTGCCGCTATGAATGGTCCAATGTGCATGGCGATTGTCTTCCTGCTGACAATTGTCATCGGGGTACCGATCCCCTTTGCCGCAGGAATCGCAACTGTGGTCGGCCTGTATTTCGCTGACATCCCCTTGGCCTTGCTGGCGCAGAGCGCCTACAACGCGTTTGAGCCGTTTCCGCTGACCACCATCCCGCTTTTTGTGCTGGCCGGTCAGATCATGGAAAAGGGCGGCATGTCCGAAAAGCTGATCGAGATCGCGCAAAAGCTGGTGGGGGCCTACAAGGGCGGCATCGGCCTGGTGACGGTTGTCGCCTGCATGTTCTTCTCGGCGCTCTCGGGTTCCGGGCCCGCAACAACTGCAGCCATCGGTTCCATCACGATCCCGACAATGCTGAAGGAAGAATACCGCCCGCGGTTTGCTGGTGCAGTGGCGGCTGCCGCTGGGGCGATGGGCAGCATGATCCCACCCAGCAACCTGTTGATTATCTACGGGCTGGTGACGGACGAGAGCATCCCGCGGCTGTTCCTGGCTGGCATCGTGCCGGGTCTTTTCCTTGGCTTCCTGCTATGTGTGGTGACCTACGCCATTGCCCGCAAGAACAACTACGGCGGCTCGGGCGAACGTTTCACCCTCGGCCCGCTGATATGGGCGCTGTGGGAAGGCAAATGGGCGATTGGCGCGCCGGTCTTCATTCTCGGCGGGATTTATGCCGGCTTCTTCACGCCTTCGGAAGCCGCAGCGGCCGCCGTATTCTACGGGCTGTTTGTCGGGCTGTTCATTTACCGTGGCCTGACTTGGCGCGGCGTTTATGAATCCCTGAAGTTCACCGCAATCATCATCGGATCCATTCTGTTCATCCTTGGCTCCACCAAAGCCTTCGGCCAACTGGTCACGCTTTTCGATATCCCCGACATGGTGAGTAACGGGTTTGCAGGTCTCATCGCCTATCCCTGGCTGGTGATGCTGCTGATCGGCATCGTCTACATTTTTGTCGGCATGTGGCTGGAGTCGATCCCGCAAATCATCATCTTCACGGCCGTTATGCTGCCGATCGCCACCCAGATCGGAGTCGATCCGATTGTCTTCGGCGTGTTCACGGTGATGACCTGCGAGGTGGGCTTCCTGACACCGCCCATCGGGGTCAACCTGTTCGTGGCCTCCAAGCTGACCAAGACATCGGTTGAAGACATCTCTGTCGGCGTCATCCCGCTTCTGATCCCGTACCTGTTTATCATCGTTCTTCTCGCCTTCTGGGGGGACTGGGTGACCTGGCTGCCCGATCTCATCATGGGCCCGTCGCTGGACTAGGAAAACAACATGAGCAATACTTACTCTCTCTCCTTTCTTCGCGGCATGAGCGAACCCGCGACCTTCATGGGGGTTCCCTTCAGCGGGGACCCGGCGGGAAGCCAGGCAGCCTTTCTGGGCATCCCCTTTGACTGCGGGCAGCACCCGACCCGCATCGGGGCCCGCGGCGGACCCCGGGCAATCCGGGCGCAATCTTCCCTGGTGCGCCGATTTCAGCCGCCGTTTGCGGATTTCGACCCGCTGAGCGAGCTGAACGCGGTGGACCTGGGCGATTTGGATGTCAATTCAGGGATGCTGGAGGAGGCCAGCGGCAGGATTGAAGCAGGGCTGGCCTATGTCCTGGGCAAGGGGGTCACACCGATCACTTTTGGCGGGGACGGGGCCGTAACCTTGCCGCAGCTGCGTGCGGTCCGTGAGTTCTACTCCGATTTGGTTGTCGTGCATCTGGACGCGCATACCGACACCAGCGCCGGCGACGGCCCCTGTTACTATGACCGATACAACACTGCCACGACCTTCACTCGAGCGGCAGAGGAAGGACTGGTTGACCCGTCCGGCTCCTTTCATGTCGGCGGGCGTGGGACGCTGCCTTTGCAAGGTACCCATGAGCACACGGAGCGGCAGGGGTACACACTGATAACCGGAGACATGCTGTTCAAACGGGGCATTTCAGCGGTTGCGCATGAAATCCACCTGACGATTGGCAACCGGCCCGTCTATTTGTGTTTTGACATGGATTTCTTCGATCCTTCCTGTGCCCCTGGTGTTTGCACCCCGACCTGGGGCGGCCCGACTGCGCGTGAGGGATTGCAGCTATTGCGTTCCCTGGCGGGGCTTAATTTCGTGGCGGTCGATATCAATACGGTCAGCCCTGAGCATGACAGCGGCGGCATGACGGCCTTCCTGGCAGGGACTGTTGCGTTGGAGTCCGCCACCATGGTTGCGCTGAACAAGCGAACAGCTGTTGCATCGGCAGAAACCGCAGCTTCCGAATAGGTTCAGCGCATGACTGTCTTCGATATGTTCCTCCTGACCAGTGCGGCCTGCTTTGCCGGCATTGCTAATGCTATCGCCGGGGGCGGCAGTTTTCTGACTTTTCCTGCGCTGGTCTTTACCGGCGTTCCAGCTATCGCCGCTAACGCGACCAGCGCAGTTGCCGTGTTCCCAGGCTACTTGAGCGGTGCGATGGGTTTTTTCAGCGAACTTAGGGATGTTCCAAAGCGGTATCTTGCGCTCCTTCTCGGGCTTTCGCTGGCTGGCGGTGTTTTGGGCTCACTTCTGCTTCTTGTCACACCTGCATCGGTATTTTCTTTTGTGGTGCCTTGGCTGCTAGGCTTTGCAACCGTGCTCTTTGCTTGCGGGAACCGGATTGCCGCTTGGGCTACCAGGAATCTCAAAGCCGATGGTCTGACGGGAAACGCAGCCACGCTGCTGGTCTGTGTCTATGGCGGTTACTTCAATGGCGGGCTAGGAATTGTCCTTTTGGCTTTGTTTTCAATGCTTGGCTTGCGGGACATCAATCTGATGAACGGGTTAAAGAACGGGATGTCCTTCGTCCTGTCCGGTGCTTCGGTCGCCACCTTTGCCCTGGCAGGGATCGTGCATTGGCCGCAAGCGCTGCTTATGATGGTGACTGCTACAATCGGCGGCTATTGCGGAGCGCTGGCAGCAAGACGGTTATCTGCCGCAACAGTGAGGACAATCATTATTTGCGTCGGATGTGCGATGACGCTGATTTTTGCGCTTCGGATCTGACAAAGCGCTTTCTCCGGCGCAGTATTGGCACAGATCCAGCGTTGTCTCCGAGGTCCGCTGTGTGCCCTTTCCTGAAGCGATTGGATTTCGCCGCAAGCTTGTGCAACCTGGCGGCACGCTGCACAACCTCGAAAAGTTGCCGCACGGTCGAAGGGACAGCAGCCCTCCGGATGACGTGCGGCGGCATCAAGTGGATTACCGATGCGCTGAATTCTCGGCACGATATGAGCTGCTTGAAGTCACAGGCCATTCGTACTTTCACATAGTCCAGCAAACTGATCCTGGCTGGCAACAACGGCAGGAACCAGAAAGTCGATGAACGCCCGCACTCTGGGCGCATGCTTTTTGTCTGGATGATACAGAAGCCACAAACCGAGATCCGGATGCGAAACCGCTGAAGGGTGGATACGTTGCAAGCTCGGATCGGAGTCTGCCCAGTAGCAAGGCAAAATTGCGATGCCCAGACCTGCGCGTACCAACGCATTCATTGACAGGAAGCTGTCAGTACGGTGCCTGACTTGGCGGGACTTCAAATGCTCCGGGATGCTTGCACCAAACCAGCGCCCGCCAGGCCATTCAATCCAACCGAGCGCTTCAGTGCCGTCAGCCTTGGCTGCGCCATAAACCCCAAGGCCAAAGTCGCAGAGACGCCTGCCTGCAAGGTTTTCATCAGGGCCTTGGCTGACACGCAACGCGACATCAGCCTTGCCTCTCATCAGATCAACAGCATCAAGACCAACAAGTAAGGAGAACTCAATATTGGGGTTTTCCAACTGAAAGCGGGCCAGATGAGGGGCTAGAAAGCGGTCGACCATCATGTCGACGCAAGCAACAGCAATCGGCCCGGACAACTCCTGCCGTGTATCCGAAATCTCCTTTTTCACAAAATCCAGTTCTGCCTCGGTGTTCTCAGCCAAGGCGCACAAGGCCCTCCCGGCTTCCGAGAGAATTGCGCCTTCGGGTTGCCGCTCCAGCAGCTTGACGCTCAGCTGTTTTTCGCAAGCCAGAATTCTGCGTGATACGGTAGATTGGTTAACCCCGAGCATGCTGGCCGCCCGGGACAATGATCCCGACCGGTGAACCGCCAGCAGAAATCGAAGGTCGTCCCACAGCATACTATGCATGAATGCATAGACCCTATGCGATCTTCAATCTTATTATGCCGGCAGGCATGGCTTAAGATGACACTGCTCCCTAACGCTCAGGAGGTCGGATATGCCTGCTTATATGATCGCCCAGATCGAGATCCATGATCCGGAGGAATATCAGAATTATCTGAAAGGTTTCATGCCGGTCTTCGAGAGGTACGGCGGCCGGCTTCTGGTGACTTCTGCACAAGAGCCGCAAGTTATTGAAGGCAATTGGGAATTGCCACGGGCTGTAGTGATGGAATTTCCCGATGCGGATCAGGCGCGGAATTGGATAAGCGACCCTGACTATCAAAAGCTCGCACAACACCGGCACAATTCAGCCCGGACCAACCTCATACTGGTCGAAGGTTGTGCTTGAGGCTTCTCCGCTGAAAAGACGAAAGGATAGCCAATGTCCTTCGGAATCCTATTGGAGAAGGCTGCGCAATATGCGGCAGCATGGAGCTCCAACAATCCCGAAGAAGTCGCCAAGCGCTACGCCCATAACGGCCCCGCCATTCTGAACGCCGGCGAGCCGATTCAAGGCCGGACTTCAAACGCTGAAGACTATGGGGCTCCATTCTTCAGGGATTTCCCGGATTCCACCGTGTTGATGCATGACTTCCGGCTCTTCGGAAATCATGGCCTCTTTACAGGTATGCTGGTTGCGCCGCCGTATCGGGGAAGCCTCCGGTTCACCTGCTGGGTTGGGAAGTATCGACACTTGATGACGACGGCCTCATTCTCTCATCTTTGGTTCGATCGTGAAGAACATGCCCGGCAAGTCAGGTGAATTCCGCTGCCGGCGCGACTGCAGGACCGGATTAGGGAGAGTGTTGCACTAGCAACCTCATCGAATGGCTCCGTTGACTGGCCGTGTTGCGGCATCCGCACTGAGAGCTAAAGCTTGGTTAGGGCCGTTTCCACCGGCTGGGACCTGTCAAAGCTAGCGGTTCACTGCTCCGCGGAAATCGGGGCTTTGACCCCATTTCTGACAAACCGTCAAATTCCAGGAGAGGCACGTTAGTGCGATGACTGCTTCGCCACTTTCTGCTTTCAAGCGTGAGGCTTGTGCCTCTTGTCCGGCCAGCTTGTCTTTAAACGGTATATGCTTCACGCTTGCCCCGTAACCTCTAGGGAACATGCGTCAAAGTGGACTTCAACCAGATACGATACTTCCTTGCCCTAGCAGACACGCTGAACTTCACGCGGGCGGCGGAGCAGTGCTATGTCTCACAGCCTGCGCTAACCCAGGCGATCAAGCGCCTGGAATCTGAGCTTGGCGGCGAGCTGATACGCAGGGATGGGCGGGAGAATGCGCTCACCGATCTGGGCAAGTCACTGAGGGCGCATTTCGAGCAGATTGACCGCACGCGGCATTTGGTGCGGGCAACCGCAAAGGCCGTGAACGCAGGCGAAATCGCTGAGCTCAACATCGGGCTGATGTGTACGATTGGGCCTGGTGTCCTGGCGCCGATGCTGGATGCGTTTCATGTTGCGCACCCTCTGGTGTCAATTGTCCTGCATGATGTTGCACCTGACGCTATTTCAGATCTCTTGCTGACCGGCGTGCTGGATGGCGCCTTTTGCGCGCGCCATGGGCCGCCGCATCCGCAGCTCAGTTATATCGAATTGTTCGAGGAGCCTTTGGTCATAGCTTTTCCGGAAGGGCACGCATTTTCGCAGATGGATGCGGTTTCCCTGCGCGACATAGCCAAGCAGCAGTATGTTGAGCGGCTTCACTGCGAGTTCCGGGAAGAGGTCCTTGAATACTACAAGGACCTTGATCTCGAGCTTGAAGTTGCCTTTCGCAGCCAGCGCGAAGACTGGATCCAGGGGATGGTCCGCAACGGTGTCGGCGTCTGCTGCATCCCGCGGTATTCGCTGTTGCGGCCCGAGTTGGATCACAGGCCGATTGTGGACCCGGCCTTGTCGCGAAAGGTTGCTTTTGCCACTGCGGAGCAATCTGATCAGCCTCCTGCACTGAAACTGCTTGCGGAAATGGCACTTGCGCATGACTGGCCGGTCTACGGCTCTGAGCAGCAGAAAGAGCCTGCGGCCTAACAAAAAAACCTGAGCGAGAGTTGCGCTGCTGCGTCCCTTTTGCCGGGCTGCCATAAGCAGTGCCTATTAAACACGAACAACTGAATATTTCCGCGCGGCGTTGCCTTTGGCTACGGTTCAGCAGGCGGCAGAATGGGTCTGCTGCAGCAGTAGCCTGAACCGAAAAGGATGGACAAGCCGCGGAGGTAGATCAGATGTTCCGGAAATCTGCCGATAAGCCTAGCGCAACTGGCTCGGGCACTGTGCCGGAAGCAGCGTTTCAAAACGCTTTCTGGGATCACTGGGAAGCTGGTCTCTACGTTGATGCGACCTGCGGCCTCCCGTTGTTTGCATCGGTTCACAAGTTCAGATCCGGCAACGGGTGGCCCTGTTTCTTTGAAACGATTGCGGGTGAGGAAGTCGGGGAAACGACGGACCGCTCAGGCGGCATGATCCGTATCCAGCTGCGGTGCCGGACATCCGGCACGCATCTCGGGTACCTGTTTCTGGACGGGCCGGAACCGGCCGGGCTGAGCTACTGCATCAAGTCTTCGGCACTCCGCTTTGTGCCACAGGAGGATCTTCGGGCGGAAGGATACGGGGAATTCGCGAGCCTGTTTACGCCAAAGGCTTAGGCGGAACCCGGATAGCAAAACTACACACGGGAGAATGAAAGAATGAAAACCAAATCAGCAAAGACCGCCTTGAGCTTTGCGGCCACCGCCTTGGCCGCCGTCAGCCTGTCCAGTGCGGCGCAAGCATCCGGGCATTTTATTTCAGGGCTGCAGGACCAGTATCCGGCCTATGACCTTAATGACACCTATGTGTTTCAGTCCAGCAACGACGGATTCACATCCTTTATCTCTTCGGCCAATCCCAGCCTGCCGGGCACGAACACATCCCCCGCAGGCACCATCTTTGGCACTGAGGGGCTCTACAATCTTCACATTGCCCAGAACGGGGACTTCCAAACCGGCATAACCCTGGTGTTTTCCTTTAACGGGGAAAGTGTTGAGGTCAGCAGAGCAAATGCCCCCAATGCCGCCGTTGGAGAGACAGGAGCGCCGCTGGGCAGCGGCAAGGTTGGCGACATCCTGGAGCTGCCGGATGGCATCCGGGTGTGGACCGGGCGAGGAGAGGAGCCGTTTTTTGGCAATGGCGTTGGCCTAGCCAAATTCAACGCCGCGAAGCAGGCAGGCAGTTTCGCTCCGGAGATCTTCCAGGAAGACGGCGATCTGTTTATCGGAGCAACCGCCAGTTTTATCGTCGTGGACGTCCCCAACACCCTGCTAGGCGACGAAGTCAAAGTCTTCACCACCACAGCCGTGCCCTACAAGGATGAATGGAGCCAGGTCGACCGGCACGCCAATGTGCTGTTCCCCTATGTGTTCCTAGCTGACACTCCGGCAGTTCAAGAGGACCACGGCCAGCACCGCCCTGACCTCGACGTCGAGGAACGCCGTCAGGCCATTGTGAACAATGTTTTCTGGGCGGTCTCCGCGTCAGAGGCGGTGGAGGGAAATCCGGTGGAATACGCAGGAAAGGTTGCCGATATGATCATGCCCGATGTGCTGACCTACAGCCCGGGTACCAAGGCAAGCTATTCCGTGGACGGCCTGAACGGGCGGGCGCTGCAGGATGACGCGATGAACACGGTCCTGCATCTCATGACCGGCGTTGCAATTGACGATAATGCCGACGACGCCAAGCGCTATACGGATCAGTTTCCGTACATCGTCTCTGTGAATTGATTTCACCAAAACCGTACCTGCCTTGCCTCCAGGCCGCTCTATTGGAGCTCGCCAGCTGCAGGCAGCCAGGAAGATGCAGACCGGCTCGTGGCGGACATGATTGAACTGGCCAGGCAATACGGCAGCTATGGCTACCGCCGGGTTGCAGTGCTGCTTAGGGACGCCGGATGGCAGATCGGCGACGGCCGTGTCGAACGTCTGTGGCGGCGAGAGGGGCTCAAAGTGCCACCGTTGCAACCAAAGAAGGGGCGGCTTTGGCTGAACGACGGATCATGCATCCGCCTTAGGCTACGGCGCCGGGCATGATCTTGAGGTTCTGCACCGGTACATGGTCGAGATGATCGAGGGTGAAGGGGAGAAAGGGTGACGCTGCGGCTAACGCCGGAAGGAGCTCGAAGGTGATATTTTGATGCCTTGCGGACGCTGCCGCGCGGTGAATAACTGCCTTGCGGATCATGCTCACGAAACCAGTTGATACTGATCAATGCAAGTTTTGGGAATTTTGCAATCTTTCCAGCATGGTTGAAGATAACGGACACAGTTACCTTAGTGCGCGGACTAAATTGGGTATCCGCCTCGCACTGGCTTGGTTCGTCATCGCCGCCATCCTGCTCGCACCACTCCTGGGCTTCTTTGCCATGGACATGACATTTGGGGTGAAGCGCCCAGTTCCTTACTACTCGGCTGCAATTCAGGTTGCGTCTGTTCTGATGCCATTCTTTTTGCTCGGTGGAATTCCTATTGCTATCCAAGCTTTTCGGGGACGCCCCTGGAAACCGCTTTTGCGCTTCTGTTGTATATCATGGGGCATCGCGTGGGGAATTATTCTGTTCATATTGGGGGTTATCGGGCCACTCGGCTGATAACTGGGCATGATCTTGGCTGATGTTTAGGGAAAAGAGCCACGGCCCCCAATGCAGCTAAGTTTTCGCCGACTATGTTCAGGCCGATGCACACTACCACCAAGAAGTGTATAAGCTTTGATCCTGCTTTTCCGCACGGCGGTATAGTCCGCACAAAACAACCGCTGAACCGCTTCCCAAGGACGGAAAAAAGACCTTCCAAGCCCGAAACTGCGTTCACAGTTACGCGCGGGGAGGTATTCTAGTTATCTCTAAGATGTACCTAAGGGTGTCCATGGGATGACGTAAATTCCATGTAGTATTCCTAGGTGTCTAGGAGGAGCTATAGCCTTCCTGTTACGCAACCCGGATGCTGAACAGAGGCATGAGGCTGGAGGAGGTCTCCCACCTGCTCGGGCACGCGACTGTGACCCAGACTCAGAAATACGCCAAGTTCGCCAAACGGGACGTAGCGGACAGGGCGAGGGAGATCATGAATGGCCGCTGAAATCTCTGTGGCCTCAAATTCGGCCTCTGTATGGACCTGCTATACACACCCCAAGTCGAGTGAAGCCGCTTACCAATTG
>JBFOLS010000120.1:0-4144 GCA_040830225.1 Leisingera sp. | reverse complement strand
CGGTTTCCTGGTGCTGCTGGGAACCGCTGCTGCCGGAGAACCCGCGCGCCGCTACGAGGCTGCGCTTCTGAAGACGCTGGGCGCGCCTCGGCGGCAAATCCTGGCAAGTTTTGCGCTGCGCTCGGCCCTCTTGGGCGCAGCGGCTGGGGCGGTGGCGCTGGCTGCCGGCATTGCCGGAGCCTGGGCAATCAACGCCTATGTGTTTGAGACAGGCTATTCGGTGATCTGGCCCAATGCGCTGCTGGTGATTTCCGGCGGTGTCCTGACCACGCTGCTGGCGGGGCTGGCCTTCGCCCTGCGGCCGTTGGCTGCCAAACCGGCCCGCATCCTGCGCGCCCGCGAATGACACAAGCTGCGGCGTCTGTTCAGCGGACGCCGCAGGAGACCGGCTGCAGGATCCGCAGCAGATCGTGGTTCTCGCAAACCAGCGATTCCAGGGAAATGTCATCCAGCGAGGCATAGAAGGCCTGCGCCGCATCGGCCAAGGCCACTTTCAGGCGGCAGGCATCAGACAACGGGCAAGTGTTGTCCGCATCTGCAAAGCACTCCACCATTGGCAGGTTGCCCTCGACATCGCGGAATACATCCCCGATCCGGATCTCCCCCGCGGGCTTGCCCAGGTTCATGCCGCCATTGCGGCCGCGCTGGGTGGCGAGGTAGCCAAGCTGGCTCAGCTGATTGATCACCTGCGCCAAATGATTTTCCGAGATGTTGCAGCATTCGGCAATCTCGGCCTTGGTCACCAGGCGCTCGTCATGGGCTGCGCAATACATCAGCAGCCGCACGGCAATGTTGGTCCTTTTGGTAATGCGCATGGGTTGCTCCCGCAGCTTCACTGCAGAGGTTATTGCACATGAGCGCAAAGTGCGGTTTGACATACATCAATTCCGACAGAAGGACAGGCAAATGACGGTTCCATTCTTTTTTGGCTACGGCAGCCTGGTGAACACAGCCACTCACGGCTATGGCGGAGCGCAGCCGGCACGGCTGAAAGGCTGGCGGCGGGCCTGGGTGCATACGGGTCTGCGCGAGGTGGCCTTTCTGTCCGCCGTGCCTTGTGAAAGCAGCGAAATCGACGGGCTGATTGCCGAAGTGCCAGGCGCCGACTGGGCGGCATTGGACGAACGCGAGTTTGCCTATGAACGCCTGCCGGCCACAAATGCCGTGCAGCACGGGCTGGAAACTTCACCGGAGATTTCGGTCTACACAGTGGCGCCGGAAAGGCGGAATGGGGTGACAAGGCAGCATCCGGTCCTGCTCAGCTATCTGGACGTGGTGCTGCAAGGGTATCTGCAGGTGTTCGGGGAGGCCGGAGCAAGAGAGTTCATCGCCAGCACGGATGGCTGGGACGCGCCCATCCTGAACGACAGGGCTGCCCCCCGCTATCCGCGCCACCAGCTTCTGGACAGCGGGGAAAGAGCGCTCTTTGACAGGTTGATCGCTGAAACCGGCGCTCAAATACTGACAGGCTGACCGCGGCCAGGCGTCTTCACCTCTCAAAGAACAGGCGATGCTCCCGCCTGCCCCGGTGCGGGAAACCTGCCCCTCAGGCAGTTGGGCATGGCACCGCACCTGAGGTGCGGTGCAGCGCCGCGCATATGCGCGGCGCCCGGCCCAACGGGCGGGAATGCATCTTAGGTGCAGATCCGGCGGGCGGGAGAGCCCGAAAGAAAAAGGCGGCACCTTGGGCACCGCCTTGGATTGCTCAGTATCGGGCCACTGTCAGCCCCGGGCGCGGACCTTTTCCATCAGAGCCAGCAGCGCACTCATGTCAGGGCCGCGCTCCATGCCGGTGACAGCTTTGCGCAACGGCATGAACAGCCCCTTGCCTTTGCGGCCCGTAGCCTCTTTCACAGCAGTGGTCCAGCTCTTCCAGCTGTCAGCGTTGTATGGGCCTTCCGGCAGCAGTGCCATGGCTTCCGCAATGAAGTCCTTGTCCTCGTCCGCCACCAGCGGCGCGGCGCCGTCGCGGCACAGTTCCCACCAGCCTGCCAGATCTTTCAGCGTGGTGATGTTCTCCTTGGCCATATCCCAGAAGGCGGCCTGCTTCTCCGCTGGAACACCCAGCGCGTCCACATGGGCCTGCACCGCGTCCAGAGGCAGCGACTGCAAGTGGCGGGCGGTCAGCGGATAGAGATCTTCGACATCGAATTTGGTCGGCGCGGCGCCAAAGCGGTTGATGTCGAAACCCTCGATCAGTTCAGCCATCTCCGTGCGCAGCTCAACCGGATCTGAGGACCCCAGGCGGGCCATCAGAGACAAGAGCGCCATCGGCTGCACACCGGCTTCGCGCAGGTCGCGCAGGGCCAGGGTGCCGAGGCGCTTGGACAGCGCTTCGCCCTGCGGGCCGGTCAGCAGCGAGTGATGGGCAAAGGACGGCACCGTGCCGCCCAGCGCCTCGATGATCTGAATCTGAGTGGCGGTGTTGGTCACATGGTCAGATCCGCGCACCACATGGGTCACGCCCATTTCGGTGTCATCCACCACCGAGGCCAGGGTGTAGAGGAACTGACCATCGCCGCGGATCAGCACCGGGTCGGAGACCGAGGCCGCGTCGATCGAAATGTCGCCCAGAATGCCATCGTTCCATTCGATGCGCTGGTGGTCCAGCTTGAAGCGCCAGACACCGTCGCCGCGCTCGGCACGCAGTGCAGCTTTCTCCTCGCCTGACAGAGCCAGCGCGGCACGGTCATAAACCGGCGGCTTTCCCATGTTCAGCTGTTTCTTGCGCTTCAGGTCCAGTTCGGTCGGGGTCTCGAATGCCTCATAGAAACGCTCGATCTCCCGCAGCTTGTCCGCCGCAGCAACATAGCGGTCGAGCCGCTCGGACTGGCGCTCCACCTTGTCCCAGGTGAGGCCGAGCCATTCCAGGTCCTGCTTGATGGCATCGATATATGCTTCCTTGGACCGCTCCGGGTCGGTGTCGTCGATGCGCAGGATGAAGGTGCCGCCGGCCTTGCGGGCGATCAGGTAGTTCATCAGCGCGGTGCGCAGGTTGCCGACGTGGATATAGCCGGTCGGCGACGGGGCAAAACGGGTGGTGGTCATCTCGGATCTCCTGTTGCCGATGCCTTGTCACATAGGCGGCGGATTGTCCAGTTTCAGCAGGGTTGACGCGCCTTTGGCGCGTGCCTCCGGCGGGAGTATTTTTGGAAAGATGAAAAAAGCGGGTCAGCGCGGCTGCACCGGCCAGAGTGCGTTGAGGTCTTTGAGGCCGGTTTGGATCAGCTCGGTCAGGACCTCCAAATCGATATCGGCGAGCTTGTTCACGTAGAGGCAGCTTTTGCCCAGCTTGTGCTTGCCGAGGCGGGCGAGGATGGTTCCATAGTCCTGGTAGCCCGGCATGATGTAAATCGAATGGCAAGCCTTGCGCGGAGAGAAGCCGGTGGCGAGGAAATCCCCCTCACGCCCCGTGGCATAGCGGTAGTGGTAACGCCCGTATCCGACGATGGAGCTCCCCCACATCTGCGGCGCGAACCTGGTGGCTTGGCGGAACAATGCGTCCAGCTGCTGCGCTTCAATTGCTTTGCGTTCAGGTTCGACGGCTGCAAGGAAAGCCTCGACACTGGCGCCGGTGGGGACGGTCTTGATCTGGCTCATAGGCGGTCCTCCTGCCCCGAGTGTGACTCATCACGGGATTGTTTACAGCCCCCGCTGCAAGCGGCGCTAGGATGCGGCAAGTCCAATGCAACTTGGAGGATCCCCCGATGACTGTTTCCCTGTCCCGACGCGCGGCGCTGGCAGGCGCTGCCGCCCTGCCCTTGGCCGGTGCTGCTGCGCCTGTTCTGGCCGGCGGCCATGGCGGCCGTGCCGAGGCGCCGATTGCCCATTCCTTTAAGCTGGGAGAGATGCCCGTCACCACTCTGCTGGACACATCGGTCGCGCGGGAAGGGCAGAAGGCCATGTTCGGAGCAGCGGCGAGCGATGAGGAATTTGCAAAGGTCTCAGCCGAGAACTTCATCTCAAGCGATACACTGCAGTTCTATTTCACCCCCACGCTGGTTGATACCGGTGCAGAGCTGGTGCTGTTTGACACTGGTCTGGGCATGGGCGGCATTGCCAAGGCATTGGCCGCAGCTGGCGTGACACCAGATCAGATAAACGTAGTGGTGATCACCCATATGCACCCTGACCATATCGGCGG
>JBFOLS010000119.1:0-9214 GCA_040830225.1 Leisingera sp. | reverse complement strand
GGGGCTGGGGCTGGCAACCGGGGAAGCGCCGGTTTTTGCGGTCTCCGGCGACCATGGGTTCGAAAGGGACGAGCGTTCGGCCTATATTTTCGATCACAGCGATGCCCTGGCGCTGTCCAGCGGCACCATCGCCTTCCGCTTCTCTGCAAGCAGCGTGACCAGCTACCAGACGCTGATTTCCAAGGACGCTTCGGACAACGGCAATGGCGGGCATCTGTCGGTCTATATCAGCGAGACCGGTGAGCTGGTCGTGCGGTTGCAGGATACGGAAAAATCGCATTACTTCACCGCGAAGAATGCAATCACTCCGGGCACAGATTACGACTTCAGCCTGAGTTTTGGGTCCGAAGGGGTGGAAATCTACCTGAACGGCGCGCGGATCGCCTATGACCCGGAACTGTCTTTTGACTGGACCGGCAACACCGAGGCGCTGATCGCCGGGGCATCCGGCTGGAGCAATACGCCGGGAGAGACCGATCGGGTCCATAGCTATTTCGATGGCACCATCAGCGATATCGCCATTTTCGATCAGGCAATGACCGCCGAAGAGTTGTTCGGCGATGCTCCGCGCGGCGACTATGCCTATTTCGACGGGAAGATCGACACGTTCCAGTTCGGTCGCAAGGATGGCGCCATTGAGATCAGCAAAGATGGCACGTCGACCCTGCTGGATCCTGATACGGAGTTTGCCGCCTTCAGCGACGTCACCGTTCGGAAAACAGACATTCAGTTCGGTTCCCGCAGCGGCGACGATCTGCGCGGCGGGGACGGCGCGGATGTGCTGATCGCCCGGGGAGGTGACGACAGGGCCTATGGCAGAGACAACGACGATTTGCTGAGGGGCGGGTCAGGCGACGACAGCCTGTATGGCGAGGCCGGCAAAGACAAACTGTTCGGCGAAACCGGCAATGATAAGCTGGCCGGCGGCGCCCTCAGGGACTATTTGTTCGGCGGCGACGGGAACGACACCCTCTATGGCGAAGATGGCAATGACCTATTGTACGGCGGCCTGGGCGACGACCGGCTGTATGGCAACAAATGGAACGCTTCAGGCGGATCCGAGGTCGACCGCGCGGTCTTTGACGGCAACTTCGAGGATTTCAGCTTCGAGACTTATACCTACTATGACTCCAACCGCGGAACAGACGTCACGCGGCTGACGGTTACCGATGCAGCAAGCGGCGGCGCCGATGGGTTCTATGAAGGTCGTGATCAGTTGATTGATATTGATCTGCTGGTCTTTGCTGACCAGACAGTGGCGTTTGACGATCTGATCTAGAAAATGTGCGGAGCCGCGGCCAACCGCGGCTCCTCCTTGCCCGAAAAAACTCAAGTCAGTTCCGCCAATTCCTTTGCGGCTGTTTGCAGCGAAGGCAGAAAACCAATCAGATCCTGCAAGCTGCGGCGTTGAACAGGTGCGTGAATGGACAAGGTCGCCAACAGCCTGTTGCGCAGATCCCAAACCGGAACCGCAACGGCCACCATTCCAGCAATGAACTCTTCCTCGTCAGTGGAATAGCCGCGGCTGCGGATCGCCTCCAGCTCGCCGATCAGCACATCCGGGTCAGTCCGGGTCTGCTCGGTCATCGAAGCAAGCGGACGGGATCGCAAAACGGCTTCCAGCGAACTGCTTTTCAGCGTCGAGAGATACATCTTGCCGCTGGCGGTGCAGTGGAAGGGCACCTCGGTGCCGATCGGCAGCTGGATCCGCAGCGGCCATTTGGTTTCGACCCTGTCGAGGTAGATCATCCCTTCGCGGTCCGGGGTCGCCAGATTGCAAGTCTCGCCGAAATCCTCGGCCACACTTTTGAGGATGCTCAGACGGGCAGTCCGCAAATGCTCCGATGACATGGTATTCAAGGCCAGCTTGCGCAGCCGGGGGCCGGGCCCGTAGGCCCGCCCATCAAGGTCACGCTGCAAAAACCCCTCGCCTTCGGCGGTCTGCATCAAACGGTGGACAGTCGGCTTGGGCAGGCCCATGGCCTCGATCATTTCGGCCGGTTTCACCGCCACCCCGCGCCTGGCCACTTCCTCCAGCAGCACCAGCAGGCGCAGGTTGGTGGGGATCTGCCCCTCTTTCTTGTCCGACGCATCCGCTGCCATGGCCGCCTGTTCCCTACTTGTTGGGCAGCAGCACCAGGGCGAAGTCAGGCACCAGCGAGACCAGTACCCAAACCCCGATCAGGGCTGCAAGGTAAGGAACTGTATAGCGAAGCAGGCGGAAATACGGAACACCGGTGACGCCGGATGCGACGTAGAGGTTCAGCCCGTAAGGCGGGGTGATGAAGCCGATAGAAGCGCCGACCAGGAAGATCACCGAGAAATGGATCGGATCGACGCCGACCGAGGCCGCGATGGGCGCCAGGATCGGGGCAAGGATGATGGTGACCGGCAGGCTTTCCAGCACCATGCCCGAGAAGAAGACAATGACCATCGAGGTGAACAGCACCGCGTGGTAGCCGCCCATCGAGGTGACGAAATCACCGATGGTCTGCTGCGCGCCCAAGAGCGACAGGATCTGCTGCATCACCACCGAGATCGCGATCAGCGGCGCCAGGATGCCGGTGATCTGCGCCGAGCGCACAACGATCGAGGGGATCTGCGGGATGGTGAAACCTTCGACGACCAGCATTTCGGCATAGGATTTCTCCTCCCAGGTTTTGTTCGTCTTGGCGCCGGTGATCTTGGTCACCAGCCAGGAAAGAACGCCCGCGATGACGCAGAAGCCAACGGTGACGCCCGCGGCCTCTGTCGGGGAGAATTTTCCGGTGTAGATGCCCCACAGCACCAGGCCGATTGCAAAGAAGCCGAGCCAGGCGCCAAAGGCGGTTTTCAGCACCCGGGTCAGCTGCAGCGGGATCAGGAAGCCCCAGCCGTTGCGGTAGCAGATGATCCAGCAGGCCAGCTGCATGCCGATGACCATCATCGCGCCGGGCAGAATGCCTGCCACAAACAGATCCGAGATCGGCAGGTTCATCAGAAAGCCGTAGACGATGAAGATGATCGACGGCGGGATAATGATGCCGACGGTGCCGCCTGCGGCGGCGGTGGCGGCTGAGAACCGCTCATCATAGCCGCCCTTGACCATTTCCGGGTGCAGCATGGAGCCGATGGTGGCAGTGGTGGCCGAGTTTGAACCGGAGATCGCCGCAAACAGCCCGCAGGCGCCGAGCGAGGCCATCGCCAGCCCGCCGCGCATCCAGCCGAGGCAGGCATAGGCAAAATCCGAGAGCCGCCGCGCAATCCCTGATTGGTTGATCAGGTCGCCGGTCAGGATGAACAGCGGCATCGCCAGAAGGGCAAAGCCTTTGTTGAACACGTTCAGCAGCTCCGCGCCCATGTTGTCGAGCGTCAGCCCCAGCACGAAAGAGCAGCCAATGACCCAATAGCCGATGACCAGCAATACCGGCACGCCCAGCATGAACAGGAAGGTGACCCCAAGCGAGATCAGTGTGACCCAGGTTCCGGTATCCATTACACGTCTCCTCCGATCACGGCCTGTTTGATCAGCGGTTCACCGCTGCGGTAATTGCGGATGTCGTCGGCCAGGTTTTCAAAAACGCGGGCGATCATCAGGACAAACGACATCGGCGCGGTGATCAGGAACCACCACTGCAGCACGCTGTCGGTGCCCAGCACGATCTGGAAGTTCGAGGCCGACAGCGCGGTCAGCCGGGTGGTGGTGACAAAGACGATGACGGCAAATCCGAACCACAGCACCGCGTCCAGTGTCAGGCAGCCCATCTGCGCCCAGCGGGGCATGATGGTGCGGAATTCGGAGAAGCTCAGATGGGTGCGCAGCCGCACGTTAAAGGCCGCGCCGAACCAGGCCATCACCATGAACAGCAAGGGCGGGATTGTGGTGGACCAGGGCTGCTGGTTCTTGAAGACGAAGCGGTCGATCACGCCCCAGAAGATGATGAAAGCGATGGCCAGGTAGCTCCACACCATGATGGTGCGTTCCAGATGCCGGTCCAGAAGCGGCACCAGCTTGTAGACCAGCATCACCAGAAGTCCGCCGATTGCGGCGGCGGCGGTGCCCAGCACCCAGGCGGCATTGCTTTCCAAGGCGTTGCGGATTTCCCAGCTGTCCTGCGATGCAAACGCGCTGAAAATCGCACTGATATCAGACCAGAGCGTCATTCGTTCCTCCCATGAAACCTCCGGTCTCCCGTCCGGAGGGGCGTTCCCCGGCACCTGTTGCAGCGTCGGGGAACGGATCGTTTCAGGCTCAGGCTCCGGTCAGCCCTTCCACCAGCGGCGGGGCTCCACGTTCTCGGGCTTCATGTCTTTGTCGACTTCGCGCGCGATGTTGTAGATCTCCTGATAGGTGTCGATGCCGCCGGCCCATTTGTTCAGGCGGTCACGCCACTGTTCCCACAACTGCGGCTGGAACTCGGGCGAGCACATTTCCTCGGCCATGCGGATCTCGCTGTCCGGCAGGAAGGCGGGACGCACGTCGTGTTCGACGAACATGGTGCCCGGCAGCTGCGGGTCTGAGAAGCCGACAGTTTTGACCAGTGCCGCTTCGTTTGCCGCCTGCACATGGGCCTGGGCCCAATAGGCGCTCTCCATTACCGCATCCTGCAGGTAGCCTTCGAGACCATCAAAGACCTTGGCCGACATCGAGGTGTGCTCAGTGCCGCAGAAGAACTTGAGGTCAACGGACTGGCTGACCACCGGCGACATGTTGGCGTAGGCCACGGCCGAGGCCCAGGTTTCGGCGCCGTCGATCAGGCCCTGCTTCAGGCCGTCCAGGGTTTCCTCCCAGGCGACAGGCACCGGGTTCAGGTTCAACGCCTTCATGGCGATGCGGCCCAGCTGCGTGCCTGTCACGCGGTTTTTGGTGCCGAACAGCTGCTCCAGCTTGGTGATGGTGGGCTGATCCTTGTATTTCAGGCCCAGCTGGATGCCGCGCAGTTCGCAGTGGCTGAACAGGAATTTCAGCCCGTGCCGCTTCTCCAGCGGGTCGCGCAGGATTTCCTGGCTCTTGGGGTGATAGAGGAAGTGATACTGCGAAGCTCTCCCTGGGAACATGAAGGCATAGTCCAGCACGTTCAGGTAAGGCGCGCCGCCCGCGGAGTTCTGGGTCGAGGCGGCATAGATGTCGACAATGCCCTGCTGGGTTTTCTCGACGCAGCTCAGCTGGCCGCAGATCTGGTTGTCGCCGATGAACTCGATCCGGATCTCTCCATCCGTCCGGGCTTCCAGGTCGCGCGCAAACTCCAGGGCCCCTGCCCGCTCAATCAGCAGGTTGCGCGCGTTAAAGCCTGAGGCGCCGAACTTCAGCGTGTGCTTGGCGGGTTTGGAATAGCGCTTTTCATAGGTTGATTCCGCCGCCGAGGCGAGATTCGCCAGGCTCATCGCGCCGCCAAAGCCGCCTGCCGCCAGCAGGGTCGAGCTCATCCCGTAAGTCCCTGCCACACGGAACAGATCCCGCCGCGAAATACGGCTCAGTTTGTTGGTAAGCCCCATAATTTTCCTCCCTAAGATCAATTATTGAGACGTTTCGTATCAAAATTAGCTAGCTTATTTCATCCAATCTGTATAGAAGTTTTTTCCACACAGGTCGGAGAGAAGGTTGTGGAAGCAGATTTCATTGTCATCGGAGCGGGGTCATCGGGGTGCGTCATCGCCAACCGGCTGAGTGCGGATCCAAGCAATAAAGTGGTGCTGCTGGAGGCAGGCGGGCGGGACATCAACCCGTGGATCCATATCCCCGTCGGCTATTTCAAGACGATCCACAACCCCTCGGTCGACTGGTGCTACAAGACGGAGCCGGACCCAGGGCTGAACGGCCGCTCGATCGAATGGCCCCGCGGCAAGGTGCTGGGCGGCTCGTCCTCGCTCAATGGCCTCTTGTATGTGCGCGGCCAGCCGCAGGACTATGACCGCTGGCGTCAGATGGGCAACGCCGGCTGGGGCTGGGAGGATGTTCTGCCGCTGTTTAAACGCTCGGAAAACAACGAGCGCGGCGCCGATGAGTACCATGGCTGCGAAGGGCCGTTGTCGGTCTCCAACATGCGCATCCAGCGCCCAATTACAGATGCCTGGGTCGCTGCGGCGCAGGCTGCGGGCTATCCGTTCAATCCGGATTACAACGGTGCCAGCCAGGAAGGGGTCGGCTTCTTCCAGCTGACAGCAAAGAAGGGCCGCCGCTGCAGCTCTGCCGTGGCTTTTCTTAACCCGGTGAAAAACCGCACTAACCTGCAGATCATCACCCGGGCCATGGTGCAGAAGGTCGATATCCAGGAGGGCCGCGCCGTAGCGGTCGTTTACAAGGACCGTGCAGGGAATATCCAGCGCATCGCCGCGCGGCGTGAGATCGTGCTGTCGGGCGGTGCCATCAACTCACCCCAGATCCTGATGATGTCGGGCATCGGCGAGGGCGCGCAGCTCGCCGAGCAGGGCATCGAAGTGAAAAAGGACCTCTATGGCGTTGGCAAGAACATGCAGGACCATCTGCAGGCGCGCCTGGTCTACAAATGCAACGAGCCAACCCTGAATGATGAGGTCCGCACCCTGTTCGGACAGGCGAAGATCGGCCTGAAATACGCGCTGTTCCGGGCCGGGCCGATGGCCATGGCGGCGAGCCTCGCCACCGGGTTCATGAAAACCCGCGGCGATCTGGAAACGCCGGACATCCAATTCCACGTGCAGCCGCTCTCAGCCGAGAACCCGGGCAAAGGAGCCGACCCCTTTTCCGCCTTCACCATGTCGGTGTGCCAGCTGAGGCCGGAGAGCAAGGGCGAAATCCGCATCGTATCCTCCGATCCGAACACCTACCCCAAGATTATTCCGAACTACCTGTCGGCTGAATCCGACTGCCGAACCGTCGTGGCCGGGGTGAACATTGCCCGCAAGATCGCCCGCCACGCGCCGCTGACCTCGAAAATCTCGGAAGAGTTCCGCCCCAGCGCGGATCTGCCAATGGACGACTACGAGGCCACGCTGGACTGGGCGCGCAGCAACACCGCTTCAATCTACCACCCCACCGGAACCTGCAAGATGGGACAGGGCAAAGATGCGGTGGTCGATGCAGAACTGCGCGTGCATGGCATTCGCGGCCTGCGGGTAGCGGATTGCTCGATCATGCCGGAAATCGTCTCGGGCAACACAAATGCGCCGGCGATAATGATCGGCGAAAAGGCGAGCGACCTGATCACCGGCTGAGGCTGGCGGCGGCCCAGATGCAGAAAATACATAGAAAATCTGCATTCCCCGGCTTGAGGGCAGCCAGGGTCACCCCGGCAGCGGGAAAACTGCGGTGCGTTTGACGGTGCCGTAGACAAAACTGGTGTCGATCGAGGCGATGCCGCCGATAGGATGGATGCGGTTGCGGATGAAATCCTCGTAAGCCTCCAGATCGGGCACCAGCACCCGCAGCTGGTAATCCATGGCACCGGTCAGCACATGGCATTCCAGCACTTCCTCGATCATCTGCATCCGGCGTTCAAAATGCTGAACATCGGTTTCGTTGTGCCGCTCTAGCTTGATACGGACAAAAACGGTGATCGGAATGCCGTAGGCTTTGGCGTCCACTTCGGCATTGTAACCGCGGATCACCCCCTTGGCCTCGAGATTCCGGACCCGGCGAAGGCAGGGAGAGGGTGACAGGTTCACCGCCTCTGCCAGTTCCTGGTTTGACATCCGCCCGTCCTGCTGCAGGGCGCGGATGATTTGCCTGTCCTTGTCGTCCATATGGGACCCCATTTTAGCATAATCTGCCAACTATGATACGGCTTGAGGCATAATTGGCAATCATCAGCCCATCAACAAGGCGCATCATGGCTCCAGTGAGATTGAGGAGACAGTCATGAACCGCCCCGCAGGCTTTGCCACCCGCGCCATCCATCACGCCTATGACCCGCAGGAGAACGAGGGCGCTCTGACGCCGCCGCTGCATTTGACGTCGACTTTCACCTTTGAGACCGCCGAAGCGGGCGGCGAGATGTTTGCGGGTGAGCGGCAGGGCCATATCTACAGCCGCATTTCCAACCCGACCTGTGATCTCTTGGAGCAGCGTATCGCAACGCTGGAGGGCGCCGAGGCCGGTCTGGCGCTGAGCAGCGGCATGGGCGCTATCACCGCAGTGCTGTGGACGCTGCTGTCACCGGGTGACGAGGTGATCGTCGACAAGACGCTTTACGGCTGCACTTTTGCCTTCATGCGCCACGGGCTGGCGAAATGGGGTGTCACCATCACCCATGTCGACATGACCGACATGGACAACCTGCGGGCTGCTGTCTCGGACAAGACCCGCGTGGTCTATTTCGAAACCCCGGCCAACCCGAACATGCGGCTGGTGGATATTACTGCCGCTGCCGAAATTGCCCATGCCGCTGGCGCCCAAGTGGTGGTCGACAACACCTATGCCACCCCCTATCTGACCCGTCCGATCGAACTGGGTGCCGACATTGTGCTGCATTCGGCCACCAAATACCTGGGCGGCCATGGCGATGTGGTGGCAGGCCTGGTCGTGGGCACAGCCGAGCAGATTGGTGAAATCCGCCTGGTCGGCATGAAGGACATGACCGGTGCGGTGATGGCGCCCTTTAACGCCATGCTGATCCTGCGGGGGCTCAAAACCCTGGCGCTGCGGATGGACCGCCACTGCGCCTCGGCCCGATCCGTGGCGGATTACCTGGCGGGCCATCCGGCAGTGAAATCCGTCTCGTTCCCCGGGCATGAGAGCTTTGCCCAGGCTGATGTGGCCAAGCGCCAGATGGCGCAGCCCGGCGCCATGATCGCCTTTGAGGTCGAGGGCGGTCTGCAGGGCGGCATTGCCTTCATGAACGGGCTGCAGATGATCCAGCGGGCGGTGTCGCTGGGTGATGCAGAGACGCTGATCCAGCACCCTGCCTCGATGACCCATTCGACCTATACTCCGGAAGAGCGCGCCGAGCATGGCATCAGCGACGGGCTGATCCGCCTGTCCGTGGGCCTGGAAGAGGTGGAGGACATTCTGGCGGACCTGGAACAGTCCCTGCCCGCCCCTGTGCAGCACGCCGCCGAGTAAGGAGAGAGCCATGCGCCCCGATCTGCCCCATCTCAAGACCATCGAACAGCGGCTGCTGTGGCTGTCGCATTGGATGGTCCACAACGCCAACCACATCCGCCCCAAAGCTGACGGGATCAAGATCGGGGGGCACCAGTCATCTTCGGCCTCGATGGTGTCGATCATGACGGCGCTGTATTTCTCGGCCTTGAAGCC